>NZ_JBELQE010000117.1:0-21861 GCF_040270385.1 Methylorubrum podarium
CGCCGGAGCGGTAGAGGACCGGGTCGGTCCCGTCGGACGAGTAGGGGTTGGCGACGAACTTTTCCGCCGTCAGCTCGGGCCGCTTCAGGTAGCCCGCCGCCACGCCGGGGCCGCCGATCAGCAGTTCCCCCTGTTCGCCCAGTCCCAAAAGATTCAGCGCCTCGTCGGCGACGTAGACGGAGTAGTTCGGGATCGGGCCGCCGATGGTGACGGCCCGGCCCGGCCGCATCTCGGCGGCGGTCGCCACCACGGTGGCCTCGGTCGGGCCGTAGGTGTTGAACAGGCGCCGCTCACCCGTGGCCCAGCGCGCCACCAGCGGCTCGGGCAGGGCCTCGCCGCCGAGCAGGACGAGGCGGACGCTCGGTAGGTCGCCGGGGATCATCGCGAGCAGGGTCGGCACCGTGTCGAGCACGGTGACGCGGGCCTCGGCGATGATCGCGGGCAGCGATTCCACGTCGCCCATCATGGCCGGGCTCGCCACGAACAGGCAGGCGCCGACGAGGTAGGGAACCCAGATCTCCTCCATCGAGAGATCGAAGGCGACGGAGGCGCCCTGGAACACCACGTCGTCGGCGCGCAGGCCGTAGACCGCGTTGCCCGCGCGCAGGAAGTGGCAGATGTTGGCGTGGCTGATGACGATGCCCTTCGGCACGCCGGTCGAGCCCGAGGTGTAGATCAGGTAGGCCGGGTGCTCGGGGGTGAGGCCGGCGGCGTCGAGATCGGGGGCAGACCCGCCCTGCCCCGCCGCCCGCACCTCGTCCGTGGTGAGCGCGGGCGTGCCCTCGGGCGCCTGAAGCCGCAGGGCCTGCGAGACGAGGAGCGCCCTCGCCTCCGCGTCGCCCAGGCAGACCGCGACCCGGTCCGCGGGCGCCTCGGCGTCGAAGGGAAGCCAGGCGGCCCCCGACTTGGCGATGCCGATCTGGGCGATCAGCAGTTCGGTGCCGCGGGCCATCCACAGCCCCACCACGTCCCCCGGACCGATACCGCGGGCGGAAAGCCCGGCGGCGATGGCGTCGGAGCGGGCATCGACCTCCGCGTAGGTCAGGACCGGGCGGCGTCCGTCCGACTCCGGCTCGGCGGCGTCGATCAGGCAGGGCGCGTCGGGGCGCGCGGCGGCGCTCGCCCGGAACAGGGCGGCCAGGGTCTCCCGGCGGATCAGGTCGGGGCGGGAAGGCCCGCGCAGGACGGCGCGTCCGTCGAGGCTCCCGTCCGGCCCCCCGTCGTGCCGACCCGCCTCGGCGAGACCGCTGATCCGATGCTCTGCTGCCGATTCCACGTGCTGCCCATTCCCGGATCGGTCGAGTCCCCGCGCCGACGCTCACGGCGCGCGATCATGCGCCCCATGATCGGCACCCGCCCCATGATCCGCCCCCTTGGCGGTTTTGCGACAGGATCGGGCCCGAGACATGGTGATGGTCCCAATGGTCCGCCCGAACCCCTCGCCATCGTCCCATACACGGGATGGAGGGCCAGGACAGGTGCGCCCCCGAACATGCCGGCGCCGCGGCCCGCTCGCCGGGTCGGTCCTCTCACCCGATCACGAGGTGCAGCGCCCGGTCGGCCGGCGCGATCCGCACCTGCCGGCCCCAGCCGAAGCCCAGGAAGTCCTGCTCGATCCCGTCGGCGAAGACCACGCCGCCCTCGTTCATCCGCGAGGTGACGACGAGGGGCGCGTCGGTGAGGCGGCCGGCCCGCAGCCGCGTGGCGGTCGTGAGGCTCGGGAACGGCTCGCGCACCCAGTAGCCCACCGCCCGCTCGTCGGGGGCGAGCGACAGGTCGAGCCGGGTCGCCTCGGCGATGGAGCGGGCCCAGCCGGTGGCGCCGGTGCCGGAGGCGACGATGAGCCCGCTGGAGGACTGCTCCTCCGAGTCCGCCCCGGCCTCGATCCGGTAGCGGGCGGATTGGTGGCTGCGGTGGCCGACGAAGATCTCGTTGAGGGCGAACAGGCGCTCCGCCCCGTCGATCACCGCCTCGACCATGGTGCGCCGCTCGATCCCGGCCGCCCCGGCGGCGCTCGCCGGCAGCAGCCGGGCGAGCCGCTCGACGGGATTGCGCGCCAGCACGCCGTCGTAGAGGTCGGGCGCCGGGTTGACCCCGATCACCGGCTGCGCGCCCAGATACTTGGCGACGTTGGCGATCAGCCCGTCCTGCCCGACGGCGACGACGACGTCGTCGGCGGCGAACAGGAAGCGGTCGAGGTCGCCCCGCCGCACCAGGGCCTGGCGCCACGCGCCGGGCACCGCGGCGCGCGCCTCGGCCAGCACCGCGTGGAAGCGCGCGTGGCGCGCTTCGACCGCGTCGAGTTCCTGGCCGCGGCTCTCCAGGAAGAAGCGGGCCTGGCCCCGGGTGGCGTGCCGGGCGATCAGGAGCTCGTAATCGGTCTCGCGGGTGACGAAGACCGCCCGCGGCGTGAGCGCGGCCATGCCTGCCTCCCTCAGCGCGCCGGCAGGCCGGTCGAGCGGCGGACCTCGCCGAGCAGGGTGGCGAGGAGGTCCGGGGTGACGGTGACGTGCTCGATCGTGTCGAGCTTGCCCGCCAGCGCCTGGGCGGCGAGGCCGACGAGGGTGCCCGGCGCGACGTCGCGGTAGATCGCGACCCGCGCCCGCTCGGCCTCGGCCCGCGCCCCCTCGACCGCGCGGATGCGCTCGGCCTCCGCGCCGGCCGCGATGCCCTCCGCCTCGGCCCGCGCCTGCGCCCGGTTGCGGGCGTTCTGCGCCTCCTCGGCGATCAGCAGCGCCTCGCGCCGGGCGAGCTCCGTCTTCGTGGCGAGTTCGTTCTCGGCGATGGCGCGCTCCTTCTCCACGGCCAGCGCCCGGCGGGCGAAGGTGGCCTCGTCCGCCTTCTGCTGCAGCGCCTCGTAGGTCGGGGTCTGCAGGGCGCGCTCCAGCTCGCTCGACGGGGCGAGGTTGGTGAGCCGCACCGAGACCACCGCGACGCCGATCTCGGCGAGCGAGGGCTCGGTGCCGAGCGCCGCCTGCACCTGCGCCCGCAGGGCCTCCGGCCCGGCATCGAGCAGGGCGCGCACCGGCGCGCTTCCGAGAAATTGCAGGACGGTCTGGTTGGCGAGCCCGGCGATGCGCGCCTCGATCCGCTCGATCGGCTCGCCCTGGAGCCGGCCGGTGCGCAGGTCGAGGGAGAAATCGACGCGGGCGGCGAGCCGCTCGGGATCGGCGACGTGCCAGCCGATGCTGCCCTGGACCGCCACGACCTGGAAATCCTGGCTGCGGCCGCGGACGAACAGCGTCATCTCGCGGTCGTCCATGGGCAGTTCGCTGATGCTCGCCGTCTCCGGGCGGAACCAGAAGACGAGGCCGCGCCCGCTCTGGCGCGGGCGGCCGTTGCGGTAGCGGATGACGTAGTGGCTGGCCTCGCTCCGAAGCTGGGAGAGAACGCCGAAGCGGCGGATCGTGGCCATGTCAGTCTCCTTGCGATGGATTTGGCGATGAATTTGGCGACGAAGTTGGCGACGAATTCGTCGATGCGGTGGGCGAGGGATTCCGGGCCGGGCGGTACAGCTCGGCGGGGCGGTAGGACGTGCCCGTCTCGAACCGGCCGGTGGGTTCGAGCCAGCCGCGGTCGAGCATGCGGCGGCGGAAGGCGGGCTTGTTGAGGCGCGTGCCGAGGATCGCCTCGTGCACGTCCTGGAGCTGGCGCAGGGTGAACAGCTCCGGCAGCAGGGCGAAGCCGACCTCCGAGTAGTCGAGCTTGCCCCTGAGCCGCCGCAGGGCCACCGCGACGATCTCGGCGTGGTCGAAGGCGAGGGCGAGCGCCTCGCCGTGGAGCGCGTGGACCGTGACCGGCCCATCGATCGAAGACGCCGCGACCGTGCCGGGCTGCAGGGCCGGGGCCCGCGCCAGCGCCTCGGCGAAGGCCGCCTCGGTCAGGAGCGCGAGATAGGCGACCGTGACGATGCGCATGCGCGGATCGCGCTCCACGGCGCCGAAGGTGTAGAGCTGCTCGAGATGCGCCGGCGCGCCGCCGGCCTTCTCCCGCAGGACCCGCGCGGCGGCGGCGTCGAGCGGCTCGTCGATCCCGACAAAGCCGCCGGGGAGCGCGTGGCGCCCCGCATGCGGGTGGCGGTCGCGCTTCAGCAGCAGGATGGCGGGGCGGCCGCCGGAGAGCCCCAGCAGCACCAGATCGACGGCGATCGCCGGCCGCGCGTAATCGGCGGGATCGTAGCGTGCCAGGAAGGCCGCCTCGGACTCGATGGGGTTCACCACGCTCGCAACCTTCTTATATTCATTGTGCGCATTAGTTATTCGCATATCGTATATATGTCAAGACGGCCGGTGCGACCGGGCCGCCCTGCTGCGGTTTCCGACGGGCACGGACGGCGCGCCGGCGGCGCGTGCCAGCAGGCTTCGAACGTCATGCCGCGCTGCAACCAAGCGGCGGCCCGGGCCGTTCAGTGGGTCCGCAACAACCCCGAAAACGGGAGCCCCGCCATGAAGACGAACGCGACGAAGACGAACGCGATGAAGACCAACTTCCTGCGCCTCACCGCCGCCACCGGCCTCCTGGCCCTGATGACGGGCGTCGGCGCGGCCCAGAATCCCGACCTGACCAAGAACCCGGAAAACACCGGCCGCGCGCCCAGCGCGACGGAGGCCACCAAGTCGAACGGCGACCTCAAGGAATGGCAGGTCGCCAAGTCGGCCAAGGTCGGCCTCGCCCAGGCCATCGCCACCGCCGAGGGCAAGGCCGAGGGCGAGGACAAGGGCGGCAAGGCGATCGACGCCGACTTCGAGAAGGCCGACGGCAAGAACCCGGCGCGCTACGCGATCAAGGTCGTCTATCCGAGCGGCAAGCTCGTCGAGCAGGGCATCAACGCCGACACCGGCGAGCTCTTCAAGAGCGAGAACCAGCCGATCGAGCGCTACTTCACCCGCCTGAAGGCGAGCGACTTCCAGAACGCCAAGGTCTCGCTGAAGGACGCGATCAAGCTGGCCGAGCAGAAGGCCCCCGGCAGCAAGGCCTACGAGGCCGAGGTCGAGCGCGAGGGCAACTCGGTCGAGTACGAGATCAAGCTGGCGCTCAACGACCGCGAGCAGGAGGTCAAGGTCGGCCCGGACGGCACGGTGAAGAACGACTGATCCCGCTCGCGGCCCCCTCCTCTTGAGGAGGTTCGGCCGAGCGGAAGCCGCGAGGGGTCGTCCGGGAATCGCACGGACGCCGGACGACCCTTCCTATCCCTGTCCGCCTCGGCATCGACGGCGGACAGGGCAGGTCCGATTCGGCGCGCTCGTCACGCCGATCGGGCCTCCTGTCGGTCGAAGCCCCCTAGCGAGCCTCGTGGCCCTTGCCCTTGGCGCCGGGCGAGGCACCGGAACCGGCATCGTTGGGCCCCGTGCTGTTGGCGGTGCCGGAGCGGCTCTTGTCGCCGGAGGTGGGGCCGCTTCCGGCCGCTCCGGGCGAGGCGCCGGAACCGGCATCGTTGGCCCCCGTGCTGTCGGCGGTGCCGGAGCGGCTGGTGCCCGAGCCTTCGGCCGCGAAGGCGGCGGGCGTGAGCAGGAGGGTGGTCGCGAGGGCGAAAGTCAGAGCCTTCATGGCGGATCTCCCTGTTTGCTGGCGCAATGCGCCCTCGGGGAACCGGCACTCCGGGGCGCTGTTCCGCCCTGCCCCGCCCGTCTCGCCGCCGCGCACGACGCCGCGTCACGAATCGCGGCTCGGGATCGCGACGCTCCGGCCCACGCGGGCGGCCATCCTCCGACTTTTGTGATGGAGTGTTCCGGAACGGGCGCGCGTGGGAAAACTTGAGCGGCGTCTGCCGGTGGGGCAGACCCGGATCGGCGTCGATGCGCGGGCGCTCGGGACGTGGCCTTCGAGGCACCGCGCGATCGAAGCCGAGCCGGGCCAACCCGCAGCAGCGCCGCACCGGACCCGCGTGACCCTCTCCGACGAAAAGGAAGCCCGACGCCGATGGGCGCGCTCACCCTGACCCCGAACGTCGCGACCTGGGCCATCGCCGCGCTGGCGACGCTCGGCGTGATCCTGCGCCCCTTCGCCTGGCCGGAGGCGGTCTGGGCGGTGGCCGGGGCGGGGCTCCTCGTGCTCCTCGGCCTGATCCCCTGGCAGGCCGCCCTGGAGGGCACGGCCAAGGGCGCGGACGTCTACCTCTTCCTCGTCGGGATGATGCTGCTCTCCGAGATCGCCCGGAAGGAGGGCCTGTTCGACTGGCTCGCCGCCCACGCGGTGCGGGCCGCGAAGGGCTCGGCGACGCGGCTGTTCCTGCTCGTCTACGTCGTCGGCACGGTGGTCACGGTCTTCCTCTCGAACGATGCCTGCGCGGTGGTGCTGACGCCGGCCGTCTTCGCCGCGACCCGGGCCGCGGGCGTGAAGCAGCCCCTGCCCTACCTGTTCATCTGCGCCTTCATCGCCAACGCGGCGAGCTTCGTGCTGCCGATCTCGAACCCGGCCAACCTCGTCGTGTTCGCCGAGGCGATGCCGCCGCTCGGCCGCTGGCTCGCGACCTTCACCCTGCCCTCCCTCCTCGCCATCGTCGCGACCTACGTCGTCCTCCGCCTGACCCAGGACGCGCGGCTGAAGACGGAGACGGTGGCGACCGCGGTCGCGACGCCGGCCCTCTCGCTCGGCGGCATGGTCGCGGGCGGGGGCATCGTCGCCACCGGCGCGGTCCTGATCGGCGCCTCCGCCGCCGGACTCGAACTCGGCCTGCCGACCTTCATCGCCGGGCTCGCCACCACCCTCGTCGTGCTTCTGATCGGGCGGGGCGGCCTCGTGGCGGTGGTCCGGGACGTCTCCTGGGGCGTGCTGCCCCTGGTCGCCGGGCTCTTCGTCCTGGTCGAGGCCCTGGAGAAGACCGGCCTGCTCAGGACGCTCGCCGACCTCCTGGGCCGGGCCGCGCAGGGCGATCCCGCGGCGACGGCCTGGGCCGGCGGCGCCCTCGTGGCCTTCGGCTCGAACCTCGTCAACAACCTGCCGGCGGGCCTCCTGGCGGGGGCGGCGGTGCAATCCGCGCAGGTCTCCGAGACGGTCGCGGGCGCGATCCTGATCGGCGTCGATCTCGGTCCGAACCTCTCCGTCACCGGCTCGCTCGCCACGATCCTCTGGCTCACCGCGATCCGCCGCGAAGGCCTGCACGTCTCCGCCTGGGCGTTCCTGAAGCTCGGCGCCCTCGTCATGCCGCCGGCGCTCGCGCTGGCCCTCGCCGCCCTGATCCTCGTCTGATCCCCGCCCGATTCCTGCCTGATCCCCGCCCTTCGCCGCTCCGGAGCCGACCCGCGTGAGTGCCGCCCTGCTCTATCCCTTCATCATCCTGGCGGGCGGGCTCCAGGCGCTCGGCAATTCCATGAACGCGCAGCTGCGCGGGCAGCTCGTCAACCCGTTCCTGGCGGCCTCCGTCTCCTTCCTGCCGATCGTCCTCGTCTTCGCGACGCTGTTCCTCGTGATGCCGACCCCGCTGCCGGGCCTCGACACGCTCGGGGGCATGCCGTGGTACGCGCCGCTGGGCGGCCTGGCCGGGGCGGTGGCGGTGTTCGGCGGCCTCGCCCTCGTCGACAAGGTCGGCGCCGGCCCCTTCAACGGCCTGACGCTGACGGCCAACATCCTGACCTCGCTGGCGATGGATGCGCTGGGCCTGTTCGGGCTGCCGGGCGGCGGGTTCAAGCCGCTGCCCTGGCTCGGCGGCCTGCTCATGGCCGTCGGCGTGACGTTCATCGCCCGCGTCACGCCCGAGAAGGGCGCGGCCGGGGGTGCGACCGGGGGCGAGACCGGGGAGGCCGGCCACGGCCTCGGTCCGCGCCTGCTCTACCCCTTCATCGTCGGCGCGGGCGCCCTGCAGGCGATCGGCGTGGTGTGGAACGCGCAGCTGCGCGGCGCCCTGGTCAACCCCTGGCTCGCGGCCCTGGTCTCGTTCCTCCCGGTGCTGTTCGTCTTCGTGCTGGTCTTCCTGCTGCGGCCGAAGCCGCTGCCGCGGCGGGCCGATCTCGAGGGGGTGCGCTGGTGGATGCCGCTGGCCGGCCTCGCCGGAGCCGTGGCGGTGTTCGCCGGCCTGCTCTTCGTCGACAAGGTCGGCGCGGGCGCCTTCAACGGCCTCCTGATCACCGCCAACCTGCTGACCTCGGTGGCGCTGGATCATTTCGGCTGGGTCGGGATGAAGCGGGTGCGGGCCGGCGCGTCGCGGCTCGGTGGGGCCGCCCTGATGGTGGCCGGCATCGCCCTCATCTCGCTGGCCTGACGGCGCGCGGGACGCTCCTCCGATCGGACCGGCCGCGTCGCGCCGTCGCCCTCGTCGAGACCGGACGTCGCGCGCGAACCCGTCGATGCGCCCCCGATTCCCGGACCGCGAACGTGCATCCGCGCCGCGACCGACCCCGTTACGCTCCGTCAAGCTGCCCGCGGGGACGCACACGATATTTTGATCGAAAGATCCCGCTAGACCCTGACGCGATCGACGGTCCATGATCGAGTAAGTGTTCGTTCGAACACATCCACACCCGGCCCGCCGCATCGGATAGCTTTTCCGGCGGTGTTCGATTGATGGTCACGACGAATACGCTCTGGTCAGAGCAGGACGATGCCGACGAACGACGCTGATGCCATCGCTGAGGTTGCGGCCCTGTGCGCGGCCGCCCGTGAAAAGCTTCCGGCCTCGGGCTTCCGCCGGCTCCGCGTCCTGCTCGACATGCTCCTGATCGACCTCGGCCACGCGGCTCCTCCCCCCGAAGAGCGCGCACCGGCTCCCCGGCCGGGTGCGACGCGTTCGGCGGACCGCCCCCATCCTCCGTGAGCGTCCCCGCGGGCCGATGCGCTCGCCGCTCCGGCGGAACCCGGATCAGCCGTCGTCGATCTGGCAGACGAGGCGAATCGTCATCACGCCGTCGCCGTCGCCGTTGCGGACGGTCAGAACCAGCGTGCAATCCTGGCTGTCCTCGGCCTCGGCGGCCATCAGAGTCGTCATCACCCGCAGCGCCTCACGGCGCAGGGCGAGCGGGTCCTGGATCTCGCGACCCACCTCGTCCTTCAGATCCGTGCCGTCGTTGATGTCGAAGAAATAACGCGGCATCCGAGAAAAGCTGTTTGGAAAAAACCGTCCTGTCTCGATCACGCCCGGGACCGGCTGCACGGGACGGCCTCTCCCGACGCGGCCGGGGCAGAGCCCCACGTCATGACAACGTGAAGGAAACAGGGCCGGCTTCAGCGGCACAAGCCGGCAGCATACAGGCGGAACGGTCCCTCGGGGAGAGCCGAGGGCCGTCGATCCGGGTCAATGTGCGAGGATCTTCGACAAAAATTGCTGAGCCCGCTCGCTGCGGGGCCGGTCGAAGAAGGCCTCCTTCGCGACATCCTCGACGATCTCGCCGCGATCCATGAACACCACCCGGTCGGCGACCTTGCGGGCGAAGCCCATCTCGTGGGTCACGACCATCATGGTCATGCCGTCGCGGGCGAGTTCCACCATCACGTCGAGCACCTCGCCGACCATCTCGGGATCGAGGGCCGAGGTCGGCTCGTCGAACAGCATCACCACCGGGTCCATGGCGAGCGCCCGGGCGATGGCCACCCGCTGCTGCTGCCCGCCCGAGAGCTGGCCCGGATGCTTTTCCGCGTGGGCGGAGAGCCCGACCCGGGCCAGGAGGTCGAGGCCGCGCTGGGCCGCCGCCGCCTTCGAGCGCCCCAGCACCTTGCGCGGGGCCAGCGTCAGGTTGTCGATGACGCTGAGATGCGGAAACAGCTCGAAATGCTGGAACACCATGCCGACCCGCGCGCGCAGGCGCGGCAGGTTGGTGGCCCGGTCCCGCACCCGCGTGCCGTCGACGGTGATCTGCCCCTCCTGGAACGGCTCGAGGGCGTTGACGCATTTCAAGAGCGTCGACTTGCCCGAGCCGGAGGGACCGCAGACCACCACCACCTCGCCCCGGCTCACCGCAGTGGAGCAGCCGGACAGGACGCGGACGTCGCCGTACCACTTCGACACCCCCTCGATGACGATCATCGGCCCGGCGGCCGCCGCCGGCGGCGGAGCCGAGGCCTTGGGACTCGAGGTCATGGGCCCATCCTCATGGCGTTTCCCCGTCACCGGACGATCGCCGTGCGGGCCTGGAGCCGGCGCACCAGCAGCGAGGCCGCGAAGCAGACGGCGAAGTAGACGAGCGCGGCGAACAGGTACATCTCCACGAGCCGCCCGTCGCGCTGCGCGACCTTGGAGGCGGCCCCGAGGAAGTCGGTCAGCGAGAGCACGTAGACGAGGGAGGTGTCCTGGAAGAGCACGATCGTCTGGGTCAGCAGCAACGGCACCATGTTGCGGAAGGCCTGCGGCAGCACCACGAGGCGCATCGTCTGCGCGTAGCTCATGCCGAGCGCCTGGGCCGCCGCGCTCTGCCCCTTCGGGATCGACTGGATGCCCGCCCGGACGATCTCGGAGAAGTAGGCCGCCTCGAACAGGGTGAAGGTGACGAGGGCGCTGGCGAAGGCCCCGACCTGGATCGGCGTGTCCGAGCCCGTCGCCCAGGCGCCGAGATAGGGCACGAGGAAGTAGAACCAGAAGATCACCAGCACGAGCGGCAGGGACCGCATCAGCTCGACGTAGAGCTTGGCCGCGTGCGTCAGGCCCGGCACGCCCGAGAGCCGCAGCAGCGCCAGCCCCGTACCGAGCACGATGCCGCCGCTCGCCGCGAGCGCGGTCAGCGTCAGCGTGAACACCATGCCCTCGGCGAACAGGTAGGGCAGCGCGCCGACGATGACGGAGAGGTCGAAATGCCCGAACATCAGCGCCCTCCCGGCACGGCCACGCGCCGCTCCAGCAGGGTCGCCCCCGCGATCACCACGAGGTTGAGGGCGACGTAGAGCAGGGTCGCCGCGGTGAAGGCCTCGAACACGTGGAACGAGAATTCCTGCATCGAGCGGGCCCGCGCCGTGAGTTCCAGCAGGCCGATGGTGAGGGCCACCGAGGTATTCTTGAGGTTGTTGAGGAATTCCGAGGTGAGCGGCGGCAGGAGGATGCGGTAGGCGTTGGGCAGCAGCACGGCGCGGTAAGTCTGCGCCCGCGTCAGCCCGAGGGCGAGGCCCGCCTGCGCCTGCCCCCGCGGCAGGGCGCGGATGCCGGCCCGGACCTGCTCGGCCACCCGCGCCGCGGTGAAGAAGCCCAGGCACAGGACCGCCGTGTAGAACGGCGCGTCCGGCATCTGCTTGACGGCCGAGCCCAGGCGCGCGGGCAGGAGTTCCGGCAGCACGAAGTACCAGAGGAACATCTGCACCAGCAGCGGGACGTTGCGGAACAGCTCGACATAGGCGGCGCCGACGGCGTTGGCGGCGCGCGAGGGCAGCGTGCGCATCACGCCGACCAGAGAGCCGAGGGTGAAGGCGATGGCCCACGAGCAGAGGGCGGTGGCGACCGTCCAGGCCAGCCCCGAGAGCAGCATGTCGGCATAGGTGCCGGCGCCCTCGGGCGACGGCTCCAGGAAGATGCCCCAGTTCCAATTGTAGTTCATCGGGCGCAGATCATCGGAAGGTCGCTCACCGCCTGCGGTCCGGCGCGGTCAGTAGGCCGCCGGATCGGCGCTGTCGCTGGGACTGGCGAAGACCTTCTGCATCGCCTCGCTCATCGGGAGCTTCAGGTTGATGCCCCGCGGCGGGATGGGTTGGGTGAACCACTTGTCGTAGAGCGCCTTGCCCTCCGGGCTCTTGTAGAGCGCGGCGGTCGCCGCATCGACCACGGCCTTGAACGGGGCGTCGTCCTTGCGCAGCATGATGCCGTAGGGCTCCGGACGCGACTGGGCCTCCGACGAGATCGTGTAGGCCTCGGGCGTCTTCGAGCCGGCGACGAGGGCGGCGAGCAGCACGTCGTCCATCACGAAGGCGTCGGCGCGGCCGGTCTCCATCATCAGGAAGCCCTCCGCGTGGTCCTTGGCCGGCAGGATCCGCATGCCGAGACCGCGGGCCGCGTTGATCTCGTTGATCTGGCGGATGTTGGTCGTGCCCGAGGTCGAGACCACGGTGCGGCCCTTGAGGTCGTCGGTCTTGTCGAGTCCCTTCTCCTTCTTCGCGACGAAGCGCGTCGCGGTGAGGAAGTGGGTGTTGGTGAAGGCGGCCTGGCGCTGCCGGTCGGCGTTGTTGGTGGTCGAGCCGCATTCGAGGTCGATCGTCCCGTTGGCGATCAGGGGAATGCGGGTCGCGGAGGTGACGGGGTTGAGCCGCACGTCGAGCTTGTCGAGCTTGAGATGGGCTTTGACCGCGTCGGCGACCTTCAGGCAGATCTCGTAGGCGTAGCCCACCGGCTTCTGGCTGCCGTCGAGATAGGAGAACGGCACCGAGGCGTCGCGGTAGCCGATGGTGAGGGCGCCCGTGTCCTTCACCTTCTTCAGCGTCCCGGTGAGATCCTGGCCCGCGGGGTTGTTGGCGCGCGCCGACGAGGCGGCGGTCGCGGCGACGAGGGCGGTGAGCAGGAGCGCGGCCTTGAGGCGCATGGGCGGACCTTCCGAACACGTGCTTGATGCGCCGCGGCCCGGCGGGCGGCGGCGCAACCATAGTGGGGCCGGAACACCGGCTTGTCATCCGTCCGCCGCCATCCTTGCGCGCGGGACGGTTGCCGGGCGCGACCGGCCCCCGCCTGCCGGGATGCCCGTCCGGGTTTAATCCCGATAAATTCAAGTACTCCTGAGCTTTTGCCCCTGCCGTTGCAGACGGGGGACAAAGGAAACGCGCCCGCCAGCGATCAAGCCGAGCATCTTAAATCTCTGATTTCGTTCTGTTTTGGTTGTCACCTGCCGTGTGGAAAACTGGCTGCCGATGGATACTCCGAAACGGCGCCGCTCCGACAAAATGCATCGATCGAAGAGCCAGTCCTTGCGTTGGTATATCAGACTAGGTGATCTCTCATCGCTCTCGGACGAACTCTGCCAAAGAACAGGAGCGGCATGGTGAAGCGATCGGTTCTGTGCGCGTCGCTGCTGGCCGGCGCTTCCTTCCCCCTGCTTGCCGGCCCGGCCCTCGCTCGGAACAGCTCCCTGGCCGGGCCCCCGGACACGCCGCCCGTCAGCGCCTCGGATATCACCGCGGACGTCGCCACCGCCAGGGCGCAGGCGGCGATCGCGGCGGCCGGCAGGAGGCAGGACGGGCCATCCTTCTCGGCCGCGCCGGCCGCGCCGCCGAACGTCCTCTACAGGGCGCTCGGCGAGCCGGAGAACTGGCGCATCGGCGGCTCGTTCCGGGCGCGGGCGGAGGGCATCGCCAACCAGTTCCGCCCGGTGCCGGCCTTCGCCGCCAACGACATCCTGAACTCCTACCTCACCACCCTGCACGTGGAGTACGGGATCAAGGGCCCGGTGCGCCTCGGGGTGGAGCTGTTCGACAGCCGCGGCTTCTTCCAGCAGCGCAACTCCTCCGCCTCCACCACGGAGATCAACGCCCTCGAACCGGGCCAGGCCTATCTCACCCTCGACACCGGCGATCTCGGCGGCGACGGCGCGAAGAGCAGCCTGACGGTCGGCCGCTTCACCAAGAACATCGGCTCCCGCCGCCTCGTCTCGCGCCAGCAGTTCCGCAACACCATCAACGCCTATACCGGCGCGAGCTTCGACTGGCAGGGCGCGAACCGGGACAAGTTCACCGCCCTGTGGGCGATGCCGCACACCCGGCTGCCGGACGACGTCGACGGCATCCTCGACAACGGCATCGAATTCGACCGCGAGAGCCTGAACCTGCAGCTCTTCGGCGCCTCCTACACCTTCGCCGACATCCTCGGCGGCACGTTCGAGCTCTACGGCTACGGCCTCTACGAGCAGGATTCGGGCACCGGCCCGCGCTCGGTCCAGACCCGCGACCGGCGCCTGTTCACCCCCGGCCTGCGGCTCGCGCGCCGGCCGCGGGTGGGCGCGTTCGACTACGATTTCGAGGCGATCTACCAGACCGGCCTCGCCCGCGAGACCGCCGCGGCCACCGACCTGCGCGACCTCACGGTCTCGGCCTACTTCGTCCACGCGGAGGTCGGCTACACCTTCGAGCACGCATGGCGGCCGCGGCTGTCGCTGCACTACGACCACGCCAGCGGCGACCGGAACGGCGACGGCCGGTTCAGCCGCTTCGACACCCTGTTCGGCGCCCGGCGCTTCGAGTACGGCCCGACCGGCCTCTACGGCCCGGTGCAGCGCGCCAACCTGATCTCGCCCTCGATCCGCGCCGAGATCGCCCCGAGCAAGGTCTGGGACGCCTTCATCGCCTACCGGCCGCTCTGGCTGGAGAGCGCCACCGACACCTTCGCCGCGACCCTGGTCCGCGACCGCACCGGCCGCTCCGGCACCTTCGCCGGCCACCAGATCGAGGGGCGCCTGCGCACCTGGATCGTCCCCGACGCGATGATCCTCGAAACCGGCCTCGCCTACCTCGCCAAGGGCGATTTCCTGCGCAACGCGCCCAACGCCCCCGACACGGGCGACACCTTCTACGGCTATCTCAACACGACCGTGTTCTTCTGAGCCCGCGTCCTTCTCAGACCGCGACCGGCGGTCCCGGCCGCCCTCCGGTGACGACCCGCCGCCCGTGACACGGGGCCGGGCCGACAAGCAATTGACATCCCGAGACTTCGGGATCTCAAGACCATCCCGGCGGCGAGGGCCACGAGAACAAGAAAACCCCGCCGGATCGATTTGAGAATCGGGAGGGGTTTTCGTGACGAAGACGGCAGCGGCCGGCGGGACCGGGCGATCGGGCAAGGGTGCCGGCAAAGACGCGGGCAAGAAGGCCGCCAGGAAAGCCGTCAAGGACGCGGCCATGCGGGCGGCGGCGATCCCGGAAGCCTCCGGGGCGGAGAGCGCGGCGCAGGAGGAGGATCTCGCCGTCGCCACCGTGCGCAAGGTGGTGATGGAGGCGGAGAAGACCCGCCCGGAGCACGACCTGCTCGGCGAAGGCGAGGTGCCGGCGGAGGCCCTGTGGGGCCTCCACACCAAGCGGGCGGTGGCGAATTTTCCGATCACCGGCGTGCCGGTCGGCCACTACCCGGAGCTCGTGCGGGCGCTCGCCCTGGTGAAGCAGGCGGCGGCCCGGGCCAACCACCGGCTCGGCTACCTGCCGGAGGCGAAGGCGCGCATCATCGACGAGGCCTGCACCCTCGTCGCGACCGATCCCCTCTACGCCGAATCCTTCGTGGTCGACGCGATCCAGGGCGGGGCCGGCACCTCGACCAACATGAACGCCAACGAGGTCATCGCCAATGTGGGCCTGCGGCTGATGGGCCGGGCGCCCGGCGACTACGCCGCGCTGCACCCCAACGACGACGTCAACATGGCGCAATCGACCAACGACGCCTACCCGACGGCCCTGCGGCTCGCGGTGATCTTCGCGACGCAGCCGCTGGTGAAGGCGCTCGACGACCTCGCCTACGCCTTCAAGAGCAAGGCGGTGGAGTTCGCCGACGTGCTGAAGATGGGCCGCACCCAGCTCCAGGACGCGGTGCCGATGACGCTGGGCCAGGAGTTCGACGGCTTCCACGCCACCATCAAGGAGGACGTGGCGCGGCTCAACGAGATCGTCGGCCTGTTCCGCGAGGTGAATCTCGGCGCGACCGCGATCGGCACCGGCATCAACGCCGACCCGCGCTACGCCGCGCTCGCCGTGGAGGAGCTGTCACGGCTCGCCGGCCAGCCGATGGTGCTCGCCTCCAACCTGATCGAGGCGACCTCGGATCTCGGCGCCTTCGTGCTGTTCTCCGGCACCCTCAAGCGCGTCGCGGTGAAACTGTCCAAGATCTGCAACGACCTGCGGCTGCTCTCGTCCGGCCCCCGCACGGGCATCGGCGAGATCCGGCTGCCCGCCGTGCAAGCCGGCTCCTCGATCATGCCGGGCAAAGTCAACCCGGTGATTCCGGAGGT
This sequence comes from Methylorubrum podarium, assembly GCF_040270385.1. Classification (NCBI taxonomy): domain Bacteria; kingdom Pseudomonadati; phylum Pseudomonadota; class Alphaproteobacteria; order Hyphomicrobiales; family Methylobacteriaceae; genus Methylorubrum; species Methylorubrum podarium. Next base: position 15,825 of record NZ_JBELQE010000117.1, read on the forward strand.
GGTCAACCAAGTCGCCTACATGGTGATCGGCCACGACCTGACGGTGACGCTCTGCGCCGAGGGCGGCCAGCTCCAGCTCAACGCCTTCGAGCCGACCATCGGCTACTGCGTGCTGAGCTCCCTGCGGATGCTGACCGCCGCCCTCGACACCCTGACCAAGCGCTGCGTCGAGGGCATCGAGGCCGACCGCGAGCGCTGCCGCGCCCTGGTCCAGGGCTCGATCGGCCTCGTCACGGCGCTCGCGCCGACGCTGGGCTACGAGGCCAGTTCCCGCATCGCCCGCCGCGCGCTGAAGGAGAACCGCGCGGTGGCCGACCTCGTGCTGGAGGAGGGCCTGCTGACGGAGGCCCAGCTCAACGGGCTTCTGGAGCTCGAAGCCATGACCCATCCGACCCGGCGGCAGAAGGCCGGGACGGTGGGGTGAGGACGGCTCCGGTCACGGGATGACCCGGTCCGCCCGCAGCCGCGCGAACAGGTCGAAGAACGCTTCGTCCGAGGGCTGGTAGTCGAGAAAGCCCAGGCGCCGGCTCTTGCTCATGTCGGTGACGACCTCGATCGGGCGGCCGAGATCGGCATCGGTGTGCCAGGCCGACACCAGGCGGTCGAGATCGGGCTCGACCAGGCCGTGGCGCGCCGCGATCTCCGCCCAGAGCGGGGCGGCGCCCGCCATCTGCTGTTCCAGCGGGTTCACCGTGCCGTCGAAGGGCGCCGGTTCGACCTCGAACCACCGGGCGAGCCGCCCCCACATCCATTGCCAGCGGAAGACGTCGCCGTCGACGACGTTGAAGGCCTCGTTGTGCGCGCTCTCCGTCAGCGCCGCCCATTCGAGGTGGCGGGCGAGCAGCCGCGCATCGGTTACGTCGGTGAGCCCGTTCCACTGCGCCGCCGAGCCGGGGAAGCGGAAGGGACGCCCGGTCTCGCGGCAGAGCGTGGCGTAGACGGCGAGCGTCACGCCCATGTTCATGGCGTTGCCGAGCGCGTAGCCGACGATCGTGTGCGGGCGGTGCACGCTCCAGCTGAAACCGTCGCGCGCGGCGGCCGCGAACACCGCATCCTCCTGCGCGTAGTAAAAATTCTCGACGGGAAGGCGCGGCAGGTCCTCGCGGAACGGGGTCGGCGGCAGGCTCCCCTTCCCGTAGGCCTCGAACGGCCCGAGATAGTGCTTGAGCCCCGTCACCAGGGCCACGTGGCGCAGGCTTGCCGCCGGGCGGAGCGCCTCGAGGAGATTCGAGACCATCGCGGCGTTGACGCGGATGTTCTCGGCCTCCGTCGGCTGGCGCAGCCAGGTGGCGAGGAAGAGGTGGCTCGGCCTGCGGCCCTCCAGCGCCCGCGCCAGCGCCGCCGGGTCGAGCAGGTCGGCGGCGATCGGCGTCACCCCGGCGATGTCCGGCGGGCGCCGCGCCAGCCCCTCGACCGTCCAGCCCCGGTCGACGAGGTGCCGGGCGAGGTTGTTGCCGACGATGCCGCCGACGCCCGCGATCAGTGCCGTTCCCGTCATGGTTCTCTCCGGTGTGGTCCCTGCCCCGCCTTCTGGAGCTAGGCCTACGGACCGGACGGCGCTAGACGGCACCCTTTGGGGTCATAGGCACCGAAAGGTCACCAGCATGGAGCCCGGAAGTCCGGACGAGGAGGGGCGGGAGGATTGCGCGCCGCGGCGGATCCTGGCGCTGTTCTCGACCAAGTGGACCAGCATGGTGCTGCACACGCTCCACACCCTCCACGGGGGCCGCGCCCGCACCGGCGTGCTCCACCGCAGCCTGCCCGGCATCTCCAAGAAGATGCTGACCCAGACCCTGCGCGAGATGGAGGGCAGCGGCCTCGTCACCCGCCACGTCGAGGGCACGGTGCCGCCCGCCGTGGAGTACCGGATCACCCCGCTCGGCTGCCGCTTCGTGGAGCCGGTGGAGCTGCTCTACGCCTGGAGCCGGGCCAACGCGGATGCCCTCGACAGCCTCGGCGCCCGCTCGAACGCCCGGCGCTGAGCGGCGTCAGACCAGTCCGGTCCCGTAATAGACCCCGATCACGACGAACACGGCCACGGTCTTGATGATCGTGATCGCGAAGATGTCGCCGTAGGACTGGCGGTGGGTGAGCCCGGTGACGGCGAGCAGCGTGATCACCGCGCCATTATGGGGCAGGGTGTCCATGCCGCCGCTCGCCATGGCGGCGACCCGGTGCATCACCTCGAGCGGGATGCCGGCCGCCTGCGCCGCCTCGACGAAGCGGCCGGACAGGGCGCCGAGGGCGATCGAGAGCCCGCCCGAGGCCGAACCGGTGACGCCGGCCAGCACGTTGACCGTCACCGCCTCGTTGATCAGCGGATTGGGGATCTTCGAGAGCGCGTCCGAGATCACCTTGAAGCCGGGGAGCGCGGCGATGACCGCGCCGAAGCCGTACTCGGTGGCGGTGTTCATGCCGGCGAGCAGCGAGCCGGCGACCGCCGCCTTCGAGCCCTCGGAGAAGCGGTCGGCGAGGTTGCGGAAGCCGAGGATCACCGTGGCGAGGATGCCCAGCAGCAGCGCGCCCTGCACCGCCCAGATCGCCGCCACCGTCTTGATCGGCACGGTGATGGGGTTGGCGGCCATTTCCGGGGTCAGCGCCGCGCTCGCCTGCTCGCCGTAGGCGCCCGTGATCCAGGCGAGCAGCAGCTTGTTGCCGATGCCGACGATGAGGAGCGGCAGGATCGCGACGCCCGGGTGGATGACGACCTTGTCCTCGACCGCCTGCGGCTCGTTGGCGTGGCCCTCGCCGTAGCCCTCGTTCCCGGCCCGGCGGCGGCGCCATTCGAGATAGGCGACGCCGGTGCAGAACACGAAGAGCGCGCCGATGATGCCGAGCCAGGGGGCGGCGTAGGCGTCGGTCTTGAAGAAGGAGGCCGGGATGATGTTCTGGATCTGCGGCGTGCCCGGCAGGGTGTCCATGGTGAAGGTGAAGGCGCCGAGCGCGATCGTCCCCGGGATCAGGCGCTTCGGGATGTTCGAGCGGCGAAACAGCTCGGCGGCGAAGGGGTAGACCGCGAACACCGCCACGAACAGCGAGACGCCGCCGTAGGTGAGGATCGCCCCGACCAGCACGATGGCGACGATCGCCCTGCCCTCGCCCAAGAGCCCGGTGACGGCGCCGACGATGGAGCGGGCAAAGCCCGAGATCTCGATCAGCTTGCCGAACACGGCGCCGAGCAGGAAGACGGGGAAGTACAGCTTCAGGAAGCCGACGAGCTTCTCCATGAACAGCCCGGAGAAGAGGGTCGGCACGGCCGACGGGTCGGTGAGCAGCACCGCGCCCATGGCGGCGACGGGGGCGAACAGGATCACCGAGAAGCCGCGATAGGCGATCCCCATCAGGAAGAAGAGCGCCGCGAGGCAGATCAGGAAGCTCAAGGTCCGCGCCCTCCCCCCGCACCTCTCACGGTGCGCGGTGATCAATCTGTCCCAAGCGCGGCCGTGTTCAATGGAGGCGGGGTTACAGGCTCCGGTGCATCACCAGCGCGTCGACCGGGCCGTGCGCGGGGTGGCGGAACACGCCGGGCAGGCGGCCGACCTCCCTGAGGCCGAGGCGCGTCCAGAGGGCGACGGCGCGGGTGTTGGTGGCGACGACGAGGTTGAACTGCATCGCGGAAAAGCCCAGCGCCCGAGCCGTCTCAAAGGAGTGCAGGCCCATGGCGCGGGCGACGCCCCGGCCCCGCGCGGCCGGATGCGTGGCGTAGGTGCCGTTGGCGACGTGGTCGCCGGCCCCGAGCTGGTTGGCGCGGATGTAGTAGCTGCCCAGCACCGCGCCCGATTCCTCCGCGACGAAGACATGGTGGGCCGGCGAGAACCAGTAGGCGAGCGCCCGCTCCCGGTCCCAGTCCCGCGGCAGGGCATAGGTCTCGCCCTCGCGCAGGATCGGCTCGAGGATCGACCAGATCGCGTCGCGGTCGTGGTTCTGCGCCGGGCGAAGGGAGAGGTCGGTCATCGGGTCTGCTGACGTGAGGGTGGGTGCGCGTCCGGCGGCCGCGGCAGCCCGAAGCTACCCGGATCGCGCCCGGAGGAAAGGAGGTAGGCTGTCGGCGGTAGATCTACGCCGATCGATCGACCGCCCCGCATGGCAGGCGGCCCACTCCCGTACAACAGAGACCGTATTCATCCGAATACAGACCGTTGACAGCAAAATTATTTCAAATTCACAGTATTCACGAGCCGTCCCGTCGGGGCCGGACTCACATAACGTTTTCAGGGAGCGAACGCGATGTCTCGAAATTTGACGATGCTTGCTGCCACGCTCTTTCTCGCGGCGGGTCTTCCATCCGCGGTCGTGGCGATGCCGATGGGCGGGAGCTATACCGGCCGCGTCGACAGCCAAGCGCCGCAGGTGCTCGGTCCGAACGAGGTGAAGATCCAGCAGACCGCGTCCGGCCTCAACAGGGGGCCCGGCACCCCGCTCGACGGCGCCCAGGTGCAGTGGGTGGAGACCGTCACGCTCAAGAATGGCCAGGGGCCGGTGGAGGGCACCATCACCTTCACGACCCCCGCCGGCACGACGTCGAGCGTCTACAAGGGCACCGTCACCACCGACGCGCAGGGCCGCGTCGCGGCGACCGGCACCTACCGGGACAGCGCGGCCACCGGCGAATTCGCCGGCGTGAAGGGCAAGGGCACCTTCTCCCTCGCCTACACCTCGAAGACCGAGTTCGCCGGCCAGTGGCAGGGGGAGGTGACGCTGCCGGGCCAGAGGTCGTCGAAGCGCTGAGCCTCGCCGCGGAACCGCTCAGCCCGAGACCGAATCGGCCGCCGGGCGGCGCTCCGGTCCCGCGACCGTCGGCGCCGCCTTGTCCGCGTCGCCGCCGGGGATCAGGGCGATCCGGCCCCAGCCCGGCAGCTTCAGGGCCGGGCGGCGCCAGTCGAGGCCCGCCACCGCGCCGAGCAGGTTGAGTTCCAGCCCGTCGACCCAGCCGACGGTGATTCCCACATAGCCGCGCCAGGACAGGCGCAGGCCGGTGCCGCTCGGGGTGCGCTCGGCGAAGCGGCCCGACGGCGTCCAGTCCTTGCCGAGCGCGGTCGGCGGCAGCGGCACGTCGTTGTCGGGGATGTGCGCGACGACGTGGGCGGCGAAGGTGTTCGAGTTCGGCCCCGGCCAGGCCTGGTACGAGCCCTGGCTGCGATAGGGATAATCCGCCACCGCCGCGCGGATGCCGGGGATCGCGCGGGCCGCGGCCTCGCCGTCGAGCCCGAGCACGATCTCCGGCGCGTTGCCGAACCAGCGCCCGTCCGGGGCGTAGGCGTCGGTGCGCACGGGCGTGCCCCAGCCGACCACGTCGTAGCGGGTGTAGCGGGGGGCGCCCGCCTCCTTGATCACCACCCAGCTGTGATGGGCGAAGATGCCCCGCCAGCGCCCGACCCGGGCGGCGTAGACCCGCACCATCGCCCCCGGCACGGCGGCGGCCGGCGGCAGGAGGCCGGCGCTCGACCAGTCCGCCGTCGACCAGTTTTCCGCGCGTCCGCCCTTCGCGGTCCACCACAGGGCGTGGGTCGCGAGCGGGACGAGGAAGAGGAGAACGAGGAGGGCGAGACCGAGGAGGAGGAAGCGGAGGGCGGGCAGGAGCACGTCGGCGGGCATCGGGTTCCGGGGGACAGCAGATCCCGACAGGCGGCACGCTCCTCCGGGAGCCCCAATGTCAGGTCCGGCCCCGGTCCGCACAAGCGCCCGCGACGCGGTGGACCGGAGCGCGGCGCGCGCGCCGTGCAGCAGCGCACCCGCTTCCCGCCTGATGCAGGCCGGTCACACCCCGGAGCAAGGATCGGCCGCGCGGCGGATCGGCCTTGCAACACTGTTACATCTCGGTGATGAAACATTGTAACGTGACATCGCAACGTGACTTGGCTGGATCGATGGGAATGCGACGCGGGCGCTCGGGACGGATGCTGCTGGCGGCGGGAGCAGTGCTGACGGCGGCGCCCGGCCTCGTCCCCGCGGCGCGGGCGCAGCAGGCGACCACGCTGGAGGAGATCAGCGTGACCTCGGTGAGCCCGATCCAGGGCCGGCCCGCCGCCCCCTCGCC
>NZ_JBELQE010000118.1:0-73310 GCF_040270385.1 Methylorubrum podarium
GCGGGCTACCTGAAGCGGCCCGAGCTGACGGCGGAAAAGTTCGTCGCCAACCCCTACTCGTCCGACGGGACCGACCCGGTCCTCTACCGCTCCGGCGACGCGGTCTCGATGACGGAGGCCGGCGACATCCTCTTCCACGGCCGCATCGACGATCAGGTCAAGATCCGCGGCTTTCGCGTGGAACTCGGCGAGATCGAGGCCCGCATCCGCGGCGAGGCAGGCGTCAACCAGGCGGCGGTGGTGCTGCGGCGCGACGACGAGGTCGACCGCCTCGTCGCCTTCCTCGTGCCCGAGCGCGGGGCCGCGCTCGACCGCGCGGCGCTCCGAAAGAATCTGGCGGCGCAGATGCCGCCCTACATGGTGCCCGGCCATTTCGAGACGGTGGAGAGCCTGCCCCGGCTCACCTCCGGCAAGGTCGACCGCAAGGCGCTGCGGGGCGCCCCGCTCACGGTCGCGGTGGCGGAGGGCGAGCAGGAAGCCCCCGACAACGAGACCGAGGCCGCGCTGCTGGCCGCCGCCAAAAAGGTGTTCGGCGACGGGCCGGTCGGGTTCGAGGCGGACTTCTTCTCCGAACTCGGCGGCCACTCGCTGCTTGCCGCCCGCTTCGTCGGCGCGGTGCGCGAGACGCCCGCGCTCGCTGCCATCACCCTGCAGGACGTCTATGCCGGGCGCACGCTCCGGGCGATGGCCGCCAGCCTGATCGAGCGCACCGGCGGCGTCGGCGCGCAGACCGCGATCCGCGACCTGAGCTTCGACCCGCCCCCGCTCCTGCGCCGGGCCCTGTGCGGGCTGGCGCAGGCGGCGGCACTCCCCTTCGTCATCGCGCTCGCCACCTCGCAGTGGCTCGGCATCTTCGTCACCTACCTGCTGCTGACCGGCGGCGGCCTCGGCTTCTGGGGCGAGCTCGGCGTCCTCCTGCTCGTCTATATCGGCATCAACGCGGTGACGGCCTCGGTGGCGATCGCCGCCAAGTGGCTGATCCTCGGGCGGACGCGACCCGGCCGCTACCCGCTCTGGGGCGTCTACTATTACCGCTGGTGGCTGGCGCAGCGCCTGACGCCGCTGGTCCACATCAAGTGGCTCCAGGGCTCGCCCGCCATCGTCGCCTATCTGCGGCTGCTCGGCGCGAAGATCGGCGACGACGTGCTGATCTCCGACCTCGATGTCGGCGCGGCCGACCTGCTCACCATCGGCCGCGGCGCCTCGCTCGGCGGGCGGCTCGTCATCGCCAACGCCGAGGTCGTGGGCAACGAACTCGTCATCGGCCCCGTCACGATCGGCGCGGACGTCGCCATCGGCGCCTCCTGCGTCATCGGCCCCGGCGCGGTGATCGGCGACCACGCCGAGATCGCCGACCTCACCACCGTGCCGGCGGGCACCGAGATCGGCCCGGCCGAGGCCTGGGACGGCTCGCCCGGCCGCCGGGTCGGCACCGTCGACTTCTCCGCGCTCCCTGAGCCCGCCACCGCCTCGCCCGCCCGCCGGGCGGCCTTCGGCGCGGTCTACGCCTTCCTGCTCGCGGCGGTGCCGGCGGTCGGCCTGCTGCCGATCTTCCCGGCTTTCTACATCTTCGACCAGATCTCCGATAACCTCTCCGAGATCACCGACGTCGACTACCACGCCTACCTGCCGCTGCTGACCTGGCCCACCGCCATGCTGATGACGGCGGGCACCGTGCTGCTCATCGCCGCCATCCGCTGGGCGGTGCTGCCGCGGGCGACCCACGGCACCTACTCGATCTGGTCGGGCTTCTACCTCCGCAAGTGGCTGGTGGCGCTCGCCTCCGAGGTGACGCTGGAGACGCTCTCCTCGCTGTTCGCCACCGTCTACATGCGGGCGTGGTACCGGCTGATGGGGGCCAGGATGGGCCGGGGCGCCGAGATCTCGACCAATCTCGGCTCGCGCCACGACCTCGTCTCGATCGGCGCCAACAACTTCATCGCCGACGAGGTGGTGGTCGGCGAGGAGGAGATCCGCCGCGGCTGGATGCACCTCCACACCGTCGAGACCGGCGCCCGCGTCTTCGTCGGCAACGACGGCGTGCTGCCGCCGGGCACGCGGCTGCCCGACGACGTGCTGATCGGCATCAAGTCGAAGCCGCCGGCCAACGCGGCGATGGGGCCGGGCGAGACGTGGTTCGGCTCGCCGCCGATCCGCCTGCCGGTGCGCCAGAAGGTCGATCTCGGCTCGCACGCCCAGACCTTCGAGCCGAGCGTCTGGGCCAAGCTCCGGCGCGGCCTGTTCGAGGCCTTCGCCACCTCGTTCTCGCCGATGCTCTACATCTCCCTCGCCATCTGCGCGATCGACTGGGTGTTCTACCCCGAGATCCTCGAAGGGGACTGGGTCGGGCTCGGCGTCGCCTTCGTGCTCGCGAGCGTCGTCATCGCGCTGATCCAGACGAGCAGCGTCATCGCCCTCAAATGGCTGCTGATGGGCGTCTACCGCCCCGGCATGCGGCCGATGTGGTCGTGGTGGGCGATGCGCACCGAGGCCATCGCGGTCGCCTATTGGGGGCTGGCCGGCAAGGTGCTGCTGGAGCACCTGATGGGCACGCCGTTCCTGCCCTGGGTGCTGCGGCTCTTCGGCGTCAAGGTCGGCCGGGGCGCCTGCCTGCTGATGACCGACATCACCGAGTTCGACTGCGTCGAGATCGGCGATTTCGCCGCCATCAACCGCTCGGCGGCGCTCCAGACCCACCTCTACGAGGACCGCATCATGAAGGTCGGCCGGGTCGTGGTCGGGCGCGGCGTCTCGGTCGGGGCCTTCTCGACCGTCCTCTACGACACCAGGGTCGGCGACTACGCGCGGCTGCGCCCGCTCACCATCGTCATGAAGGGCGAGTCGATCCCGGCGCACTCGGAATGGGAGGGCGCGCCCGCCGTGCCGGTGGTGCACGCGCCGGCCGAACCGATGGCGCGGGCGGCGTGAGGCCGCAGGCCTCAATCCCTGGCGCCGTCGAGGGGAACGGCGCGCTTATCCGGTCACCGCTGTTTCCGGCGGTTTCGGGGAACATTGGCGCGCGAATGACGGCACGTGTCGATGCTCACTTGTTGAGCGGACACCGCATGTCCGACACGAAATCGTAACGTCGTCACGTCGGATTTTTCGGCCCGGTCGCGGTCGTCTCGGCTTTCGTCGGGTTGATGTTGCTCGGATTCGCAGATTCTCGCCGCTCCGCCTCCATGTGGCGACGCAGCACGGCGTTCATACGGTCCTGATAGCCGCGGCCGCCGCGCTTGAAGAACGCGACAACGTCGCGGTCGAAGCTGGCGTGGACGGAGGTCTTGCCGACCGGAAGCCCGATCCCGGCCTCGGCCCAGTGGCTTTCGTCCGTGGCCGGGTTGTCCCTGTCATCGGAGGCGAGACGCTCGACCGTCTCCTCGGGCAGGGCGCGCAGAGCAGCCCAATCGGTACCGCGGGTCACGGCCTTAGCTGTCTTGTTGTCTCCCACGATACGCCCTCCTCTCCCTCCGATTCGCCAGGCGCGCCGAGATAATCCGGTACTTGAGCAGGCGCTGCGTGAACGTGATATTCAAAACCACGTCGAACAATTCGACCAGCATGTTGAAGCGCGGTTCGCCGTAATCGCGCCGCTTGTCTTCGGCCACCAGCGCGAAGCGGCCGTCGAACGCCCCGTCGAGGTCGGCGAAGTCGATCCGGTGGGCCGCAATGTTGCGCTCGTTCTTCGCATCGTCCCAGATCGTACGCTCGTTCTCCCCCATCGGCTCGCATGCCTCCTCATGGAGAGATGCGACGCATAAGGGCCTCCCGCCTCACGCCGCCTCGGTCTTCGCCCCGAGCCGCTTGTCGAGATAGGTGTCGACCGTCTGGGTCAGCTCATCGACCTTGCCGTCGAAGAAGTGGTTGGCGCCCTCGACCATCTGGTGCTCGATGATGACGCCCTTCTGCGTCTTCACCTTCTCGATCACCGGGATCACCTCGCGGGCCGGCGCCACCCGGTCTTCCGAGCCGTGCACGAACAGGCCGGAGGAGGGGCAGGGCGCGAGGAAGGTGAAGTCGTAGCGGTTGGCCATGGCGGCGATCGAGATGAAGCCCTCGATCTCCGGGCGGCGCATCAAGAGCTGCATGCCGATCCACGAGCCGAACGACACGCCCGCGATCCAGCAGGACTTCGCCTCCGGGTTGACCGACTGCACCCAGTCGAGGGCGGCGGCCGCGTCGGACAGCTCGCCCGAGCCGTGGTCGAACGCGCCCTGGCTGCGGCCGACCCCGCGGAAATTGAAGCGCAGGGCTGCGAATCCGCGGTTGGCGAAGGTGTAGAAAAGATTGTACACAATTTGATTGTTCATCGTGCCCCCGAACTGGGGGTGCGGATGGAGCACGATCGCGATCGGCGCCCCCTTCTTCTTCGGGGCCTGGTAGCGGCCTTCGAGGCGGCCGGCGGGGCCGGAGAAAATGACTTCGGGCATGGTGTCCTCGAGATGATCCGACCCTCACCCCCGAGAAGGCAGGGAGGCTGAGCCGGTCACGGCTTGACTCGTTGCGCGCGCCACCTACAAGCCTCTTAGAATAATTCTAGGCGATTAGAATAATTCTAAACTGTTCGTCGGACCCCGACCTGCGATGTATGAGGCGCGTTTCGCGCGGCTTAGCACGGGGGAGGGGGGCGAAATCAAGAAAATCAGGATTGGCAGGACGATACGGAGCGCAACGGCAGGATGACCTCAGGCGGGCGCAGCTATCTCGATCACAACGCGACCTCCCCGGTGCGTCCGGAGGTCGCGACCGTGGTCGCGCGCGCCCTCGAATGGCCCGGCAATCCGTCCTCCATTCACGAAGAGGGCCGCGCGGCGCGCCACGCCCTGCAGACGGCGCGGATCCGGCTCGCCGCCCTCGTCGGGACGGCGCCTGAACGGGTCACCTTCACCAGCGGCGGCACGGAAGCCGCCAACGCCGTGCTCTCCGGCGCGTTGCGCCGGCAGGGGATGCCGGCCCCCACGCGCCTGATGCTCTCGGCCACCGAGCACCCTTGCGTCGCCGCCGGCCACCGCTTTGCCCCCGGGCAGGTCGAGGTGCTGCCGGTGGATGAGGCCGGCCTGCTGCGGCTCGACGTGCTGGCGGCCCGGCTCGACGCTGTTCGCGACGAGGCCGTGCTGGTCTCGGTCCACGCCGCCAACAACGAGACCGGGGTGGTCCAGCCCCTCGACGCGATCGTCCGGCTCGCCCGCGCCCACGGGCAGGCCCTCGTCCACAGCGACGCGGTGCAGGCCGTCGGAAAGATCCCGCTCGACGTGTCCGCCCTCGGCCTCGACGCCCTGACCCTGTCGGGCCACAAGTTCGCCGCGCCGAAGGGCGTCGGCGCGATGGTGCTGGCCGAGGGCGTGAGCCTGGAGGCGCCCTTCCTGCGCGGCGGCGGCCAGGAGGCGCGCCTGCGCGGCGGCACCGAGAACGTGTCGGGCATCGTCGGCATGGGCGAGGCGGCCCGGATCGCCCGCGACGCCCTCGCCGGAGAGGGCGTGCGGCTCGCCGGGCTGCGCGACGGACTCGAAGCGCAGCTTCGGGCGCTCGCCCCGGACATGGTCGTGTTCGGCGCGGGCGCGCCGCGCCTGCCCAACACCCTCCTCTTCGCCGTGCCGGGTTTGGAGGCCGCCGCGGCGCTGATCGCCCTCGATCTCGCCGGCCTGTCGGTCTCGTCGGGCTCGGCCTGCGCCTCGGGCAAGGTGGCCCGCTCCCCCGTGCTCGCGGCGATGGGCGTGAGCCCTGCGCTCGCCGCAGGGGCGCTGCGCGTCAGCTTCGGCTGGAATTCGCGCGCGGATGACCTGTCACGCTTCGTTGCGGGGTTCGAACGGGTCGTTTCGTCCCTATATCAGCGGCGAGGGCAGGCAGCCTGAGGACCGCTCAGCGCCGCCCGCCCAAGCCATTTTTCGGCGGACCACCCGCCGTGTCGTTGGAAACCCCCGGTCCTTGACACCGGAGTAGGTCAGGAGACGTTGAATGCCTGCAGTGCAGGAGACCATCGATCGGGTCCGTTCGATCGACATCGACCAGTACAAGTACGGTTTCGAGACCGTGATCGAGATGGAGAAGTCCGAGAAGGGCCTCTCCGAGGACGTGATCCGCTTCATCTCGGCCAAGAAGAACGAGCCGGAATGGATGCTCGAATGGCGCCTCGACGCCTACAAGCGCTGGCTCACGATGAAGGAGCCGGAATGGGCGCGCGTGTCCTATGACCGGGTCGATTACAACAACATCTACTACTACGCCGCGCCGAAGCGGAAAGGCCCGGAATCGCTCGACGAGATCGATCCCGAGATCCTGAAGACCTACGAGAAGCTCGGCATCCCCCTGCGCGAGGTCGAGATGCTGGAGGGCATCGCCCCCGAGCGCCGCGTCGCGGTCGATGCGGTGTTCGACTCGGTCTCGGTGGCCACCACCTTCCGCAAGGAGCTGGAGAAGGCCGGCGTGATCTTCATGCCGATCTCGGAGGCCATCCGCGAGTACCCGGATCTCGTGAAGCAGTACCTCGGCTCGGTCGTGCCGGTCACCGACAACTTCTTCGCCACGCTCAACTCGGCGGTCTTCTCCGACGGCTCGTTCGTCTACATCCCGCCGGGCGTGCGCTGCCCGATGGAGCTGTCGACCTACTTCCGCATCAACGAGCGCGATACCGGCCAGTTCGAGCGCACGCTGATCATCGCCGACAAGGGAAGCTACGTCTCGTATCTCGAGGGCTGCACCGCGCCGAAGCGCGACGACAACCAGCTCCACGCCGCGGTGGTCGAGCTGGTGGCGCTGGAGGATGCCGAGATCAAGTACTCGACCGTCCAGAACTGGTACCCCGGCGACAACGAGGGCAAGGGCGGCATCTACAACTTCGTGACCAAGCGCGGCGATTGCCGCGGCGCCCGCTCGAAGATCTCGTGGACGCAGGTCGAGACCGGCTCGGCGATCACCTGGAAGTACCCGTCCTGCATCCTCCGGGGCGACGACTCGCGCGGCGAATTCTACTCGATCGCGGTGTCGAACGGCATGCAGCAGGTCGATTCCGGCACCAAGATGATCCATCTCGGCAAGAACACGACGAGCCGGATCATCTCGAAGGGCATCTCCGCGGGCCGCTCGCAGAACACCTACCGGGGTCTCGTCTCGGCCCACAGGAAGGCGAAGGGCGCCCGCAACTTCACCAACTGCGACTCGCTCCTGATCGGCGACCAGTGCGGGGCGCACACCGTGCCCTACATCGAGTCGAAGAACGCGAGCGCCGTGTTCGAGCACGAGGCGACGACGTCGAAGATCTCGGAAGATCAAAAATTCTACTGCCAGCAGCGTGGCCTCTCCGAGGAGGAGGCGACCGCGCTCATCGTCAACGGCTTCGTCCGCGACGTGCTGCAGCAGCTGCCGATGGAGTTCGCAGTGGAGGCCCAGAAGCTGATCTCGATCAGCCTCGAAGGCTCGGTGGGCTGACGGTTCAGTAAAAAGCACGCCCTTTTCCCTCCCCCCTCCGCGGGGGAGGGTGCCTGCGGAGCAGGCGGGAGAGGGGCAGCGCGACGGTGCCGGAAGTGGCGCCCGTCGCGTCCTTTCCGGAAAGGGCGCTCCCCTCTCCCGACCCCTGCTGACGCAGGGGCCACCCTCCCCCGCAGAGGGGGGAGGGACGGTCATCGGAATCGATTTAGGACTATCAAACGATGCTTGAGATCAAAAACCTCGTCGTGCAGATCGAGGACAACCGCATCCTCAACGGCCTGAACCTCACCGTGAACGACGGCGAGGTCGCCGCGATCATGGGCCCGAACGGCTCGGGCAAGTCGACGCTCTCCTACGTCATCGCCGGCAAGGAGGACTACGAGGTTCTCGACGGCGAGATCCTGCTCGACGGGCAGAACGTGCTGGAGATGGCCCCGGACGAGCGCGCCGCCGCCGGCATCTTCCTGGCCTTCCAGTACCCGCTGGAGATCCCGGGCGTCGGCACCATGACCTTCCTCAAGGCCTGCCTCAACGCGCAGCGCAAGGCGCGGGGCGAGGACGAGCTCTCGACGCCCGACTTCATCCGCGCGGTGAACGCGGCCGCCGACAAGCTCGAGATCAACAAGGAGATGCTCAAGCGGGCGCTGAACGTCGGCTTCTCCGGCGGCGAGAAGAAGCGCATGGAGATCCTCCAGATGGCGCTGCTGCAGCCGAAGTTCTGCGTGCTCGACGAGACCGATTCCGGCCTCGACATCGATGCGCTGCGCATCGTCTCCGAGGGCGTGAACGCGCTGCGGGCGCAGGGGCGGTCCTTCCTCGTCATCACCCACTACCAGCGGCTCCTCAACCACATCGTGCCCGATACCGTGCACGTCATGTCGCGGGGCCAGATCGTGAAGTCGGGCGGCAAGGAGCTGGCGCTGGAGCTCGAGGCGAGCGGCTACGCCGAGTACCGCGCGAGCGAGGCTGCGTGATGGCCGACGTCACCAATCTCCGCTCCCCCGCCGAGGCCGGGCTCTCGAAGCTGTTCGAGTCCTCGCGCAAGGCCTTCGCCAGCGACCAGGCCATCAGCCGCGAGGAGGCGTTCCGCTTCTTCGAGGCGACCGGCCTGCCGAGCCGCCGGGTCGAGGCGTTCAAGTACACGGATCTGCGCGCCGCCATCACGGAAGCCGCCCCGCCCGCCGAGGCGCCGTCCGAGGCGGCCGCCCGGACCGCCGCCGCGGCCGCGAAGGGCTTCGCCGAGGTCGAGGCCGTGCGCCTCACCTTCGTCAACGGTCACCTCGTCGCCGCGCTCTCCGACCTCGACCGTCTGCCCGAAGGCGTGACGGTCGCCCCGCTCAACGCGGCGCTGGCGGCGGGCGATGCCCGCCTGAAGCTGCTCGCCCCCGTCGAGCAGGTGCGCGAGAACCCGATCTACCAGCTCAACACCGCCTTCCTGGCGGACGGCGCGCTGATCTCGGTCGCCCCCGGCGCCAAGCCGGCGACGCCGGTCCACCTGCGCTTCGTCGGCACCGGCGAGGCCGCCTTCTCGACGGCGACCCGCGTGCTGGTCGAGCTCGGCGCGGCGTCCGAGTTCTTCCTGCTGGAGAGCCACGAGGGGCCGGCCGGGCTGACCTACCAGCCCAACGACGCGCTCGACGTGCGCATCGGCGCGGACGCCGCCTTCCGCCACACCCGGCTCAACCGGGAGGGAGACGGGGCCATCGCCCTCTCGACGCTCTCCGTGCGGCTCGACGCCCGGGCGCAGCTCGAGACCGTCAACCTCGTCACCGGTGCCAAGCTCTCGCGCCACCAGATCTACCTGCACGTCGCGGGCGAGGACGCCAACGCGGTCGTCAACGGCGCGGCCCTGCTGGGTGGCGGCCAGCTCGCGGATTCGACCCTGCTCGCCGACCACGCGGCGACGGGCGGCATCGGCCGCGAGATGTTCAAGACGGTGATCGACGGCGATGCCACCGGCGTGTTCCAGGGCAAGATCATCGTCCGCCAGGTCGCGCAGCAGACCGACGGCAAGATGAAGTCCGACTGCCTGCTCCTGACCGACGACGGTCAGATGATGAACAAGCCGGAGCTGGAGATCTTCGCCGACGACGTCGCCTGCGGCCACGGCGCCACCTGCGGCGCGCCGGACGAGGACCTTCTGTTCTACCTCATGGCCCGCGGCCTGCCGCGCAGCCTCGCCGAGAGCCTGCTGGTCCAGGCCTTCGTCGGCGAGGCGGTGGAGACGGTCACGCACGAGGGCGCGCGCGACGCGCTGATCGCCGGTATCGAGGCTTGGCTGGCGGCAAGAGGGTAGGGCGCACCGCCATACCCTCCCCCCTCCGTGGGGGAGGGTGCCCGCGGAGCGGGCGGGAGAGGGGCCGGCTCAGGTCTTTCCGGAAGCGGCGCTCCCCTCACCCGACCCCCTTCGGGGGCCACCCTCTCCCGCGGAGGGGAGAGGGGTTTCGGAAGCGGAGGCGGGTCATGGACAAGCGCCCCAAGCTCAACGAGGTCTCCCCCCGCCTGCGCCGCTTCGCCCGCGCGCAGCGCCGCGACATGCCGCGCGCCGAGGCCCTGTTCTGGGAGCAGGTGCGCGGCGGCCGGTTTCGCGGTGCCAAGTTCAAGCGTCAGGTGCCGATCGCGCCGTTCATCGCCGACTTCTTTTGTGCATCGGCCAAGCTGGTCGTGGAGATCGACGGTCCGGTGCATGAGACGGACGACCGCCGGCGGCGCGACGAAGCCCGCGATACTTGGCTGACCGCCCAGGGCTTCCTCGTCCTGCGCTTCTCGACGGATCTGGTTCTCAGCAATCTCGGTGCGGTGATGGACGCGATCGGCGCGGCCATCGAGGACCGGGGTTTCCCCTCTCCCGCCTCGCTCCGCGAGGCACCCTCCCCCGCAGAGGGGGGAGGGTTTTTCGCGAGCCGCATTGAATGACCGCATCCACCCCCTACGACGTCGAGGCAATCCGTCGGGAATTCCCGATCCTCTCGGAGAAGGTCTACGGTAAGCCGCTGGTCTATCTCGACAACGCCGCCTCGTCGCAGAAGCCGAAGCGGGTCATCGACGCCATGGTCTCCTGCATGGAGACCGGCTACGCCAACGTCCACCGCGGCCTGCACTACATGGCCAACGCCGCGACCGAGGGGTTCGAGGGCGCCCGCGAGACCACGCGGCAGTTCCTCAACGCCGCCTCGACCGACGAGATCATCTTCACCCGCAACGCGACGGAAGCCTACAACCTCGTGGCCTCGTCGATGGGCTGGGCCGGCCTGATCGGGGAGGGAGACGAGATCATCCTCTCGATCATGGAGCACCACTCCAACATCGTGCCCTGGCATTTCCTGCGCGAGCGGCGCGGGGCGGTGATCAAGTGGGCGCCGGTGGACGACGATGGCAACTTCCTGATCGAAGAGTACGAAAAACTCTTCACGCCGCGCACGAAGATGGTGGCGATCACCCACATGTCGAACGTGCTCGGCACGGTGACGCCGGCCGAGGAGATCGTGCGCATCGCCCACGCCCACGGCGTGCCGGTGCTGCTCGACGGGGCGCAGAGCGCGGTGCACCGCCCGGTCGACGTCCGCGCGCTCGACTGCGACTTCTTCGTCTTCACCGGCCACAAGGTCTACGGGCCGACCGGCATCGGCGTGCTCTACGGCAAGAAGGCGTGGCTCGACCGGCTGCCCCCCTACCAGGGCGGCGGCGAGATGATCCGCACGGTGAGCCAGGACGCGATCACCTACAACGACCCGCCGCACCGCTTCGAGGCGGGCACGCCGGCGATCATCGAGGCGGTGGGCCTCGGCGCGGCGCTGGAATTCATGATGGAACTGGGCCGCGACAGGATCGCCGCGCATGAAGCGATGCTGACGGCCTACGCGCAGGAGCGCCTCGGCGCGATGAACGCGATCCGCCAGATCGGCAATTCCCGCGACAAGGGCGGGGTCATCGCCTTCGAGGTGAAGGGCGCGCACGCCCACGACATCGCCACGGTGATCGACCGCCAGGGCGTGGCGGTGCGGGCGGGCACCCACTGCGCCATGCCGCTGCTCGCCCGCTTCGGCGTCACCTCCACCTGTCGCGCCTCGTTCGGCCTGTATAATACGACGCAAGAGATCGACGCGCTCGCCGAGGCCCTGGCCAAGGCCGAGATGCTGTTCGCCTGATCGTTTTGGAAGTTTCGGCCCCCGCGCAGGGGGCCGGAAGGAGTGATCCGATGAGCACCGACGCCACCATCACCGGCGGCACCAACACCCCCGCCCTCGCGGCCGCCTCCGCGATTCCCGCGGAGGAGATCGACCGCCTGACGGACGACATCGTCGCCGCGCTGAAGACCGTCTACGACCCCGAGATCCCCGCCGACATCTACGAACTCGGCCTGATCTACCGGGTGCAGATCGAGGACGACCGGCGGGTGCTGATCGACATGACCCTGACCGCGCCGGGCTGCCCCGTGGCCGGCGAGATGCCGGGCTGGGTCGAGAACGCGGTCGCGGCGGTGCCGGGCGTGCAGTCCTGCCAGGTGACGATGGTGTTCGACCCGCCGTGGGACCAGAGCCGGATGTCCGACGAGGCCCGCATCGCGCTCGACATGTGGTAGGGCCTCAGCGCGTCGGGATCATGCGTCCCGGCTCGAAGCGGACATCCTCGTAGATGTCGGCCAGCGCGAGGTGCGCGCCGATGGCGGGCAGCGCGATCACGGCATCGAGTCCCTCGAAACTCTCCTCGGCCCAGTCCTCCCCCTCGCGCCGGTAGAGCACGGCGCTGGGGAAGCGTGTCTCGACCAGAAGGATGTAGGCGAGGCTCGGGTGGCGCCGATACTCGTCGAGTTTGCGGAAGCGGTCGATGTCGGTTGTCGAGGGCGACAGGACCTCGACGACGAGACGCGGCGAGCGGTTTTCGAAGGTGTCGCGGATCAGCGGCGCACATTCGACCGTCACGTCCGGCCGTCGGAGCGTCGCGGGGCCGGTTCGGATCGCGAGGTTGCTGGTGGTGGGCCGGCACATGCCGCCGCGCAGGCATCCGTGAAGCGCGACGATGATGTTCACGGTCGCGCAGTCGTGCGAACGGCTTACCGCGTCCAGCCGCTTCGCGTGCAGCACCGGCACGCCCTCGACGAGTTCGTAGAGGCCGTCCTGTGCCGCGTGCCACGCGAAAAACGCGTCCGGCGTCATCCGGCGCCGCGCAGGATCGGCCATCGCATCCTCCGTCACCGATTGAGCATAGCACGGCTGCAATCGATCCGTGCGCCCGGTGCACCGGTGGACCGGCGGCGGCGGAGTGCTTATCTCTCGAAGCACCCGAAGAAGACTCACCCGCCCGGGCCTTGAACCCGGCCGCAGGAGAGAGACGACGATGTCAGGTTTCAAGGTGATCACGCTGACCGACCGCGCGGCGGATCGGCTGAAGGCGATCATGGCCGATGCCGAGCGCCCCATCGCGGGGCTGCGCGTCGGCGTGAAGAACGGCGGCTGCGCCGGCATGTCCTACACGATGGAATATGCCGAGGAGCGGAAAGCCGGCGAGGACGTGATCGAGGACCGGGGCGTGACCGTGTTCATCGACCCGAAGGCCGTGCTGTTCCTGCTCGGCACCGAGATGGATTTCCAGACGACCAAGCTGTCGTCGCAGTTCGTGTTCAACAACCCGAACCAGACCTCGGCCTGCGGCTGCGGCGAGTCCGTGGCGATCACCCCCGCGAACCCGGAACGCCTGGCGGCCGGCGCCTCGGCCTGATCGGGCGAGGCTTCGGCGCAGGGGCGCCTCAGGCCACGTCGCGCAGGAGCGCCGCCTCGGTCTCGTCGAGGGTGCGGTTGCGGCCGGCGCGCTTGGCAGCGAACAGGCAGGCATCCGCCCGCTCCAGCAGGGAGACGGCGTTGTCGTCCTCGCGCCGGGTCGCGACGCCGAGCGAGACGGTGACCTTGCCGAGCGATTCGCCCGTCGAGCGCTTCACGAGCTCGCGGCCGGTCACGCTGGTGCGCACCCGCTCGGCGACGGCGCGGGCCTCGGCCAGATCCGTCTCCGGCAGGACGATGGCGAATTCCTCGCCGCCGAAGCGGGCGAGCGTCGCACCCGGCTGCGCCACATGCTCGCGCATGACGATGGCGACGAGGCGCAGCACCTGATCTCCGGTCAGGTGGCCGTAGAGATCGTTGAAGCGCTTGAAGGAGTCGATGTCGAGGACGATCAGGCTCGTCGACCGGCCCGCCTGGGCGGGCGCGTCGCAGGCCCGGTGCAGCGCGGTCTCGAAGCTCTTGCGGTTGCCGAGACCCGTCAGGGCGTCGGTCAGACTCTCCAGGCGGGCTGCCTCCAGCGTCTCGCGCAGGCCCTCGATCTCGCTGCGGCTCTCGCGCATCCGCGCTTCGAGGGTGCGGTTGTTGGCGGTCACGTCGCGGGTGTTGGCGATGATCGTGGTGACGATCTCGCGCAGGCGCGCCCGGGTCGTGGCGGTGTTGGCGATGTCCTGGGACAGGGCCTGGAGCGACTCGCCGTACTGGGTGGTGGAGCGGATCGAGACCTCGATCATCTCCATGATGCCCTCGACCTCGGCGATGAGGCTCGAATTCATCCGGTCCACCTCCACCGCGAGGCGGCGCCCGTCGATATAGGTGTCGTGCAATCCCTCGATGTCGGTGCTCGTCAGCGTGCCGTTCTGCGTGGTGAGACGCTTGATCGCGTCGTTCATCAGCGGCTGCGCGCCGGACACGTAGAGGTACCAGACGGCGTAGGCCCGCGGGGTGGCGCAGGCGCAATAGTCGCGCATCAGCTCGAAGCTGCGCTGCGCGAGCACGAAACTGCGATCACGGTCGAGATCGGGGCCGTGGCTCATCCGGTGACGTAGGCTCCTGCGGACGGGGCACACCGCCCGCGTCGTCCGCTTCCCCGGAGTGTCGCCTCAGAACCTCGCCAGGACGTTAAGAGCGCTCACAAAACGCCCGGTTCGCCGACCGCGGCTCCTCCGCCCGGGACGGCGCGGCGGGCGCCGCCCGAGAGGGCATCCGGCGGGCACGCAAAAGGCCCGCCGCCGTCATCGACGACGGGCGCGGACGCTACTTGCTCTTCCCGAACCCGGTCGGCTTCAGCAGGAAGGCCGGCACGTGCGAGCCGAGGCCGACCGGCGTGTCGTCGTCCTCATCGCGGCGCGGGGGACGGCGCTCGGAGCGGGGCCGCTCGGGGGCGCTCCGGGCGGCCTCGCGGGCCGGGGAGACCGGCTCCGGCTCGCGGACCGGCTCGCGGCGGGCCTCCTCGCCCCGGCCGCGGTCGGAGGCCGAACGCCGGCCGCCGCGCGAGCGGGTCTCGCTCGGCCGCTCGGCCGCCCGCTCGCCGCCCTTCTCGGAGCCTCTCTCGCTGCCCCTCTCGCCACCCCTCTCCGCACCCTTGACCCGGCGGGTCCCGCGGCGGCGGCGCGGCTCGTCGCCCTCCGCGTCCTCGGGCAGGCTCGCGAGATCGCCGTCGAGCCACTCGATCGGCCGGCCGATCAGGCTCTCGATCGCCGAGAGCGAGCGCTCGTCGGCGCGGCTCGCCAGGGTGAAGGCCTGGCCCGAACGGCCGGCGCGGCCGGTACGGCCGATCCGGTGGACGTAGTCCTCCGGGTGATGCGGCACGTCGAAGTTGAAGACGTGGCTCACCGCCGGGATGTCGAGGCCGCGGGCGGCGACGTCCGAGGCGACGAGCAGGGGCGTCTCGCCGGTGCGGAAGCCGTCCAGCGCGGCCATGCGGGCGCGCTGGTCCATGTCGCCGTGGAGCGCCGCCGCGTTGAAGCCGTGGCTCGTCAGCGAGCGCTGGAGCTGGGCGACGTCGCGCTTGCGGTTGCAGAAGATGATGCCGTTCTGCAGCTCGCTCGCCGAACGGATGAGGTGGCGCAGAACCTTCCGCTTCTCGTGGCCCTCGGAGCCCGTGGCCACGAGGCGCTGCTCGATGGTCGTGGCGGTGGAGGCGGGACGTGCCACCTCGACCCGCTGCGGGTTGTGCAGGAACATGTCCGCCAGCCGCTCGATCTCCGGCGGCATGGTGGCGGAGAAGAACAGCGTCTGGCGCGTGAAGGGCACCATCTTCACGATGCGCTCGATGTCGGGGATGAAGCCCATGTCGAGCATCCGGTCGGCCTCGTCGATGACGAGGAGCTCGACGCCGGTGAGCAGCAGCTTGCCGCGCTCGAAATGGTCGAGCAGGCGGCCCGGCGTCGCGATCAGCACGTCGGTGCCGCGGGTGAGCTTGGCGTCCTGGTCGGCGAAGGAGACGCCGCCGATGATCAGCGCCACGTTGAGCTTGTGGTTGGTGCCGTAGCGCTCGAAATTCTCCTCGACCTGCGCCGCGAGTTCGCGGGTCGGCTCGAGGATCAGCGTGCGCGGCATGCGGGCCCGCGCCCGGCCGGTCTCCAGCATGGTCAGCATCGGCAGGGTGAAGGCGGCGGTCTTGCCGGTGCCGGTCTGGGCGATGCCGAGCACGTCGCGCCGGGCGAGCACGTGCGGGATCGCCTGGGCCTGGATCGGCGTCGGCTCGGTGTAGCCGGCCGCGGAGACGGCTTGGAGTACCTTGTCACTCAGTCCAAGATCGGCGAAAGACATCGGGTGTGGGAAACCATTTGCGCGCGTGGAGTGGGCCGATCAGGGGCTCAGAGCTCGCGCCGGCGGATGATCGCGAGAGCCGTGCGCGGTACGCCGTCACGCGTCCGAACGCGCGCGACACTTAGACCCCTCTGCCTGCTTGTCAATCGACCGCGCCTCCGCAGCCGCTGCCCGCGCGGGCCGGGTACGGTTGCGCCGTGAGCATCCCGCGACCGTCTTGAGCGCACGCGAGGCGCCGTTTCCGCCGCTTCGCCATCACGGATGCCCGCGCGAACGCCCGCTCGGCCGCGCTCTTGGCTGCGGTCTTGGCCGCGGACCTCGCCGTCAGTGTCGCGGGCTCGGGCCGAGGCTGCCGCGGAGGGTGCAGGGGTCGAGCCTCGTGGCCTGCGCGCTGGTCCCGATCGAGCCGGTCACCTCGGGATCGATCGCCTGCGCGGCCGGCTTGGGGACCGGTTTGGCGACGTGGTGGGCGAGGGCCGTGGCGCCGAGACCGAGGATCAGCGACATCTTGATCGACCAGGCGAGGGGACCGCGCGGTCGGGGCGAGCCGGAATCGAGGGACATGAGCAGCGCAATCCGTCGGGCCGGCTCCGGGAGCGGGCGTCGGCACGGTGGAGGATCGCCCGAACAGGGTTAATGCCGGCTTACGCGAAGAGGCAACACGTCGTTAACCGTATTGGCATCAGATTTCTTGCGAGGATTTGACTGTTGCTGGATTTCGACAAGACGAGCCATCGATGTGCGCCATGACACATCGAGTCTGATCGTGTGCTCACGGCCGGGTAAGCTTCACCTTTCGTTGACGGGTTCGGGTGCATTCATCGCTTCATCGCAGGAGGGCGACGGATACCGGGGCGGACCCCCGGACCACTTCACACCAACACCGGCTCCCGCCAAACCAGGACACGACACGATGAAAAGCCTGCTTCTCGCTTCGAGCGCGCTCGTTGCCGCCACTTTGGCCGCCACGGTCACCGCCTCGGCCGCCGACCTGCCGCGCCGCGCCGCGCCGCCCCCGGTGTTCCAGCCGGTGCCGGTCTTCACCTGGACGGGCTTCTACGCCGGTTTCAACGCCGGCTACGGCTTCGGCACCCAGGACGACCGCGTCCCGACCGTGATCGGCGTCGGCCCGGCCTCCCTGCTCGTGCCCCCGGGCACCACCGCCGTGGTGGCCTTCAGCAACCGCGAGTCCAACGAGGGCTTCGTCGGCGGTGGCCAGATCGGCTACAACTATCAGTTCACCCCGGGCTCGGGCGTCGTGATCGGCGTCGAGGCGGACGCCCAGTACGCCGATTTCGGCCGTGACCGGAACCGCTTCCTCACCACCAGCCCGCTGGCCGCCCAGCAGGTGTTCAATCCCGGCGGCCTGTCCGGCCTCGACTTCTTCGGCACCGTCCGCGGTCGCCTCGGCTACGCCTTCGACCGCACCCTCGTGTACGGCACCGGCGGCTTCGCCTACGGCTCCGGCGGCGGTCGCGAGTTCGGCACCGGCGTGTCGAGCAACGACTTCCAGACCGGCTGGGTTGCCGGCGGCGGCGTCGAGTACGCTCTCCCGACCGACTCGTTCCTGAACTTCTTCAAGTCCTCGGCCGTCACGCTGAAGGTCGAAGGCCTCTACGTGAACCTCGACCGCAACTCCGGCGGCCGCGGCGCCTTCGCGGTCGACAACGCGGGCCGCACCGTCTCCGTGACCAGCCCGGGCGTCGTGCTCGTCAGCGGCGGCCAGCAGGTGCGCGACACCGAGTTCGCCGTCGTCCGCGCCGGCCTGAACTACAAGTTCGGCTCGTACTAAGATCGGGAGCCTCGGCGATCCCTCATCGGATCGCCGGAGTTCTTCGGAGAAGCCCGGCCGCGTGCCGGGCTTTTTCGCGTTGCGGGTTCGCGTGGCGACTTTGCATGGCGGTTTCGCGCGGCGGTGTCTCGCCTCGCGCGGATCCTGCGGTTAAGGTCTTGTTGACCATCCCGGCCGATCCTGCTCGGCCCGGACGCCCGCGACGCGGGGACCGGCGCCCGCAACCGCCACGGCGAGACCCGCGATCCGCATGACGACCGGCATGAGAACGGACCGCCTGATACGGTTCCCGGTTGATCACCTCGGGCCTTGTCCAATCCCGTCATCGCGAGGCGGAGCCGAAGCGATCCAGGGCGCGACCGATCCGGAAAGGTCGCGCCCTGGATTGCCACGGCTTCGCCTCGCAATGACGGAGGAGAAACCGAAGCGATCAACCGGAAACCGTATGACAGGCCGCGCCGCGCGGCGGACGGCCCCGGCGCGGCCGCGGCGCAGCGCGTTCCTCGCGGCGGTCCTGTTCGGGATTCTGTGCGGCCCGATCCCCGCCGTCCGGGCGCAGGAGCCGCTCTACCTGCGGATCCGCGCCAACCCGGACGCCCGGCTCGACGGGGCTGCGGCCACCGGACCGACGGGCGGTCCGCTTTCCGCAGGATCCGCGCGCAAGGAATCCGCCTGGGAGCGCAGCGACCGGCGCGCGCGGATCGCGATCGCCTCGGTCTGCACCGGATGCCTCGCCGGGCGTTCTGCCCTTCAGGCGTTCATGCCGTCTTCCGTGGCGGAAGCTCCGGCCTCCGACATGCCTTCGCCGCTTTCGTCACCCTCTCCATCGCTCCCTCCATCGCCCTTTGCACCGCCAGCAGGTGACCCATGACCCAGGCCCACCCGACCACCGGCGCGACCGTCGATCCGGAATGCCCGGTCTCCCTCGAACTGCTCGGCGAGGTCTACCGCGCCGACGAGTACGACCTGCCCTACATCCTCGAGACGATCCCGGCGCTGACGCGGGCCAAGCTCGCCGCCTATCTCTACGGCAAGAGCCACATGCACCAGCTCGGCCTGAAGGTGGCCCGCGCCTGCGAGCGCGACGACCTGATCCGGGCGGTGGGCGAGATCGGCTCGGTGATCTACGGCCAGTCCCGGCTGAAGCCCGCCCCCGCGGCACCGGAGGCCGAGGTGCCGGCCGGGCGCGGCCGGAGCGCCCAGGCGCCCCAGCCGAAGAAGGTCAAGATCAGCCTCGGCGGCTCCGCCGCCAAGGGCCGCAGCTTCGATTGAGCGCCGAGGCCCCGCCGGCCGCCCCGACGGGCGGCGGCCGGACGGCGGCGCTCGATCCCGTGTCTCGATCTTGTGTCTTTGCCTCGTTCCCGGGCGCGGCCATAGGCAGGCGTGGCTTGCCGTGACCGCTCGGGGCGAGGCCGCGTGGTGACCAGAGGATCCCTTCGATGTTCGCGACGTGGTGGAAGCTCGGTCTCGACACGACCCTGCTCGCCTTCGAGGCGCAATCGGTGATCGCCCTGCGCATGGCCAAGCTCGCGGCCGGCGGCACCGCCGCGCAGGTGGAGGCGCAGCGCATGGTGAGCGAGAAGGTGCTCGCGGCCGGCGAGGCGGCGATGCAGCTCGCCACGGGCGCCTCCCACGGTACGGTGGTGGCCGGCTACCGCCGCAAGGTGCGGGCGAACCACCGCCGCCTCTCCCGCGGTGCGAAACGCGGTTAACCGGCCCTTAACCATGAACTTCCATCGTTCGACCTCACGTCGGACGATTCCGGGAGAGATACATGGTGCTGTGCGAGACCAGCGTGCGCGAGCGCGCCTACTACATCTGGGAAGGCGAGGGCCGGGTGTTCGGCCGGGCCGAGGCCCACTGGCTGCAGGCCGAGGCCGAGCTGCGGCACGCCCCGAAGGCGGCGACGATCGAGGCCGAGGCGGCCAAGGCCGCCAAGCCCCGCGCCAGCCGCGCCAAGGCTGCCGAAAGGGCTCCTGCCGAGGTGCTGGCGGGCGTCGCCAAGGCCGCCAAGGCTGCGACGAAGACGTCGACCAAGGCTGCCGAGAAGCCCGCCGCCAAGGTGGCGAAGGCTGCGGCCAAGATCGATGCCAAGGCCCCCTCGAAGTCGGCGGCGAAGGCCAAGCCGGCCGACAGCCGGGCCAAGCCCCGCGCCGGAGCCGAGGCGGTCGTCCTCCACTGAGCCGCGTCACCGAAAGGAACGCGGTTCGAGAGCCCGCCGTCCCCCGGGGACGGCGGGCTTCGCTTTTTCGGAAGGGCGGGACCGGCGGGGCGAGGGCGCGGGGAAGAGGGAACGGGGGGCCGGCTCGGCCGTTTCCCTTCGCGCTCCGCGGTCGGGGCGTTCCCGGGTTGATCCGACGTTTCGGAAAAGGACACGCGATGCGCGCGCTGATGGGACGAGGGGCCGCTGCCGTCTTCCTCGGCACGATGCTGGTCTCGGGCGTCGCCGCGGCGGGTCCGCTGCGGGCGGGCGAGTCGTTCTACGCCGGTCCCGCCGTCCCGGCGGTGAGCGGCCGGGCGCCGTGGAATGCGCCCTGGCAATACGATTCGGGCAGCGACAACGACCGGCGCCCCGAACTGCCCTACTACCAGCAGGGCGGCGGCCAGCAGACCGGCGGACCGGCTCGCAACCTCCTGCCCGACGACGGCCTCCACCTCTTCCCGCGCTGAGAGCCGCCTCCCGGATGTCGGCTCGCATCAAGGCCGTGGTGTTCGACATCGACGGCACGCTGCTCGATAGCGTCGATCTGCACGCCCGCGCCTGGGTCGAGGCCTTCGCCCATTTCGGGATCCGGACGGAGGAGGCGGACGTCCGCCGCCAGATCGGCAAGGGCGGCGACCAGCTGCTGCCGGTCTTCGTGGACGAGGCGCGGCTCGCCCGCGAGGGTGAGGCGATCGAAGCCTACCGCTCGGATCTGTTCAAGCGGACCTATCTCGCGCAGGCCAAGCCGTTCCCGGCGGTGCGCGCCCTGCTCAGCCATGTGCGCGATGCAGGCCAGACCGTCGCCCTCGCTTCCTCGGGCAAGGCCGACGAGGTCGAGAACTACCAGAAGATCCTCGGCATCACCGATCTCGTCGACGTGGTCACGACCTCGGACGACGCCGACCGCTCCAAGCCTCATCCCGACATCTTCGAGGCGGTGCTGAGCAAGCTCCCCGGCCTCCCCAAGGAGAGGGTGATGGTGGTCGGCGACACGCCCTACGACGCGCAAGCGGCTGCGCGCGCTGGACTTTCCACCATCGGCGTCCTGTGCGGCGGCTTTCCGGAGGCCGAATTGTCGGCCGCCGGCTGCGTCGCGATCTACCGCGATCCGCAGGATCTGCTCGACGGCTACGCGCGCTCGCCCCTCGCCTGACGCCGGCCCTTTGATGAGCCGGCGTCAAAAAGTTGTGAGGGACCCTCGGCGCCGTCCAAGGAAGCGCTAACTGCGAGCCGGCAAACCTATGGCCTTGTGATTTGGAACCGTTTAAGAGCGCGCCCCGCGGGGGGGCGAGCCCGCTTCGGATTCGACGCATGCAGACCACGGCCGAGACGCTCATGACGACCTCGAAATCCCTGCAGCAGCAGGTCGCCGAGGCTATCGAGGACCGGGCGCTGCCGATCAGCCGGCTCCTGCGCCTGATGTGGGCCCTCGATGCCGACCGCAGTGCCGCCAACCAGAACCTGCGGGCTCAGCTCCGCGCCCGGATCGGTGCCCCGCTGAGCGCCTGATTTTTTTGTGATTGCCGATCGCACCGCCCGAGGCGGTACGCGAACAGGCAGCTGCAACATCCGGCCAATGCTTGCCTTTCGGCGCGCGCACGGCGCCGGGAGGCTTTGTTTTTAGGTCCCCTGCGTCTCCGCCGGCGCCTCGATCCGGCCGGCGCGCAGGCGCACGGTGCGGTCGCACAGCCGGGCGAGGCCGGAATCGTGCGTCACCAGGACCAGGGTCGCGCCGCGGTCGCGCTTGAGCCCGAACAGCAGGTCCACGATCTGCCGCCCCGTCGCCTCGTCGAGGTTGCCGGTCGGCTCGTCGGCGACGAGGATCGCCGGATCGGGCGCGAGCGCGCGGGCTATCGCCACCCGCTGCTGCTCGCCGCCGGAGAGCTGCGCCGGATAGTGGCGCAGCCGGTGGCCGAGCCCCACCGCCTCCAGTTCCGCCGCGGCCCGCCCGTGCGGGTCGGGCGCGCCGGCGAGTTCGAGGGGCAGCGCCACGTTCTCCTGCGCGGTCATGGTCGGCACGAGGTGGAAGGCCTGGAACACGATGCCGATGTTGCGGCCGCGGAAGCGCGCGAGCCCGTCCTCGTCGAGCTGGCCGAGATCGGTGTCGGCGATGATGACGCGGCCGGTATCGGGCCGCTCCAGCCCGGCCATCACGGTGAGCAGGGTGGATTTGCCCGAGCCCGAGGGCCCGACGAGCCCCACCGCCTCGCCGCGCTCGACATCGAGCGAGATGCCGCGCAGGACATGCACCCGTGCGGGGCCGCGGCCGAGGCTCAGCTCGATCTGCGACAGGGAGACGGCCTTGTTCGACATCAGGCACCGACCGATCTGGGCTAAGGGCTTGCGGGCCACACGGGCAGGTTCGAGCGAAAGGACACGGTCTTGCACCACGCGAACGAGGCGGAAGCCGGATCCGGCAGGCTTGTGTCACGCTTACGCGCCCGGCGCGAGGCGGGCGGACCCGATGTGGGGGCGCCCCGCCCCGGGCGCAGGGCCGCGCTGATGCTCCTCTTCGCCGCAGCCACGCTCGTCGGCGCCGCCGGCCTGCGGCCCGATCCTGCGCGGGCCGAGCAGGGGGCGCCGCTCAAGCTCGTGGCGCTCGGCGACAGCCTCACCGCGGGTTACCGCCTGCCCGCCGAGGCCGCCTTCCCCGCGGTGCTGGAGCGGGCGCTGAAGGCCAAGGGGTACCGGGTCGAGATCGCCAATGCCGGGGTCTCGGGCGACACCAGCACCGGCGGGCTCGACCGGCTCGACTGGTCGGTGCCGGACGGCACGCAGGGCGTGATCCTCGAACTCGGCGCCAACGACATGCTGCGCGGCACCGATCCGGCGGTGACCCGCAAGGCGCTGGAGACGATCATCGCGCGGCTGAAGGCCCGCAACATCCCGGTGTTGCTGGCCGGCATGCTGGCCGCGCCCAATCTCGGCACGGAGTACCGCGCCCGGTTCGACGCGATCTATCCCGACCTCGCCAAGGCGCACGACCTCGTGCTCTACCCGTTCTTCCTCGACGGCGTGGCGGGCATGCGCGCCAACACCATGGATGACGGGCTGCACCCGACCGCCAGGGGCGTCGAGCGGGTCGTCGAGGGCATCCTGCCGAGTGTCGAGACCTTCCTCGGCCGCCTGGGGCAGAGCCCGGAGCGGAAGGGCCAAGAGCAGAAGGGACAGTAGCGATGCCGCGCCTGTTCACCGGGCTCGAGATCCCGGCGGAGGTCGCCGAGCGGCTGTCGTTCTTCCGCGGCGGCCTGCCCGGCGCGCGCTGGATCGAACCGTCCGACTACCACATCACCCTGCGCTTCCTCGGCGAGATCGACGCGATGGTCGCTGCCGATCTCGATGCGGGCCTCGCCGAAGCGCGGGCACGGGCGCCCTTCACCGTGACGCTCGACGGGCTGGCGAGCTTCGGCGGGGACAAGCCGCGGGCGCTCTACGCCTCGGTCGTGCCGAGCCCGGAGCTGACCGACCTGCAGGAGGAGCACGAGCGCATCGCCCGCCGGGCCGGCGCCGCGCCGGAGCGGCGCAAGTTCACCCCGCACGTCACGCTCGCCCGCCTCAACCGCGAGGCTACGCCGGAGGCGGTGGCGCGCACGCTCACGCAGGCGGGCGTGTTCCCGCGCCTCACCTTCACGGCGCGGCGCGCCGCCCTGTTCTCGGCCCGCACCTCCCGCGGCGGCGGCCCCTATCTGGTCGAGGCGGCCTATCCGTTCGCGGATGACGAGGACGAGGGGTAGGGGCCGGCGATCACGGCGTTCCCCGTTCGCCGCCCTTGCGTTGAGCCGCCGCTTGCGGCATGACGCGAGCCGCGCCGCGCGCGCCGTAGGAGTGTAGCTCAACTGGTCAGAGCACCGGTCTCCAAAACCGGGGGTTGGGGGTTCGAGTCCCTCCACTCCTGCCACGGCTCTAGCGACGACTTTTGCCACGGCGCCTCCCGCATCCGGCCCGGCCTCCGCCGCGCCGCGGTTGTTTTCCTCCCCATCGACAAGCCGGATCACTTGCGCTAGAGCGGGCGCATTCCGAGATCCTCAGATGCTGTCGGTGTGGGACCAACGTCCTCGCACCGCGATCGGCGGTTCCCGGAGCCCTGTCCGGTTTCAGTTGCGCCATGGCATCGAACGAAGCGACCAAGAAAGCCGACGCGGCGCGCGGACCCAATCGCGGCGCGGCGCCCGTCTCGCCCCCGCGCGCGGCCCCGCCGGCGCGCCCCGCGCCGAAGCGCGTCGGCCCGGCGGAGTTCCTGGGTCAGGTGCGCGACGAGGCCCGCAAGGTCACGTGGCCGACCCGCAAGGAGACCACCGTCACCACGATGATGGTGTTCATCATGGTCGTGGTCGCGAGCCTGTTCTTCGTCGCCGTCGATCAGGTGCTGCGCTTCGGCGTCGGCCTGATCCTCGGGATCGGCGCCTAAGGATTTTCGGGCGTTCCTGCGACGCCGAGGAGTTGAGAGACCCGTGTCGAAGCGCTGGTACATCGTCCACGCCTACTCGAATTTCGAGAACAAGGTCGCCCAGTCCATCAAGGACCAGGCGGCCCAGCGCGGGCTGACCGAGCTGTTCGACGAGGTCATGGTGCCGACCGAGAAGGTCACGGAAGTCCGGCGTGGCCGTAAAGTGGACGCCGAGCGAAAATTCTTCCCCGGTTACGTGCTGGTGAAGTGCGACCTGACCGACGAGGTCTACCACCTCATCAAGAACACCCCGAAGGTCACCGGCTTCCTCGGTGCCGACAAGGCCAAGCCCGTGCCGATCCCGGACGCGGAGGCCGAGCGCATCAAGGGGCAGGTGCAGGAGGGCGTGGACCGCCCGAAGCACACGGTCTCCTTCGAGATCGGCGAGACGGTGCGCGTCTCCGACGGCCCCTTCGCCTCCTTCAACGGCACCGTCGAGGAGATCGACGATGCCCGCTCGCGCCTCAAGGTGGCGGTGTCGATCTTCGGCCGCGCCACCCCGGTCGAGCTGGAATACGGTCAGGTCGAGAAGGTCTGATCCCATGATCAACCCGGCGGTTACGTCTCAGTATCGAGATTTAGCCGTCGGCATGGCCGTCGCAGGCGCGTTCCTGTGGTGTGTGGGCACCTTCTTCTGGCGCCTGCTGAGCGGTCAGATGAGTTTGCGAGACTTCCCCGAGCGCCACGGATGGTGGTTGCGTCTCTGGTGGTGGATATCGCGTTGAGATCCGGCTTCGCCGGATAAGTCCCCGCTGCGGCGGGGTACCATCCGCGGGAGATCCGCCCGGCCTCGCCTCCGGGATCCACGGATCGCACCGCGACCTGCAACCGCCCGTCCGTCCGTGCCTTAGGCAGCACGGCGACGCGCACATCTTGGGAGCAGTCCCATGGCGAAGAAGATCACGGGCTACGTGAAGCTTCAGGTCCCGGCCGGCGCCGCCAACCCGTCGCCGCCGATCGGTCCCGCGCTCGGTCAGCGCGGCCTCAACATCATGGAATTCTGCAAGGCCTTCAACGCGAAGACCGCGCAGATGGAGAAGGGCACCCCGATCCCGGTGATCATCACCGCGTATCAGGATCGCTCCTTCACCTTCGAGATGAAGCAGCCCCCGGTCACCTTCTTCCTGAAGAAGGCCGTCGGTCTGAAGATCGGCAAGAAGCCGGCCTCCGGCTCCAAGACCCCGGGCAAGGGTCCGACCGTCGGCAAGATCACCGAGGCCCAGCTTCGCGAGATCGCCGAGAAGAAGATGCCCGACCTCAACTGCGATTCCGTCGATGCGGCGGTCGCGATGATCCGTGGCTCCGCGCGAGCCATGGGCCTCGAAGTCGTCGCTTAAGGAGGGCATCATGGCACGCGAAGGAAAGCGTATCCGCGCCGCCCGCGAGGGTCTGGAGCCGATGAAGCTCTACGCCATCGACGAGGCGATCAAGCTGGTGAAGTCGAAGGCCTCGGCCAAGTTCGACGAGACCGTCGAGATCTCGATGAATCTCGGCGTCGATCCGCGTCACGCCGACCAGATGGTCCGCGGCGTCTGCAACCTGCCGAACGGCTCCGGCCGGACGGTCCGCGTGGCGGTCTTCGCCCGCGGCGCCAAGGCGGACGACGCCAAGGCGGCGGGTGCCGACATCGTCGGCGCCGAGGATCTCCTCGAGATCGTGCAGGGCGGCAAGATCGAGTTCGATCGCTGCATCGCGACCCCGGACCTGATGCCGCTCGTCGGCCGTCTCGGCAAGGTGCTGGGCCCGCGCGGCCTGATGCCGAACCCGAAGGTCGGCACCGTCACCATGGACGTGAAGGGCGCGGTCGCCGCCGCCAAGGGCGGTGCGGTCGAGTTCCGCGTCGAGAAGGCCGGCATCGTGCACGCCGGCGTCGGCAAGGTGTCCTTCGACGAGCAGAAGCTCGTCGAGAACATCAAGGCCTTCGCCGACGCGGTCGCCAAGGCGAAGCCCGCCGGCGCCAAGGGCACCTACATCCAGCGCATCGCCGTCACCTCGACGATGGGCCCGGGCGTGAAGGTCGAGCCCTCCACGGTGCTCACCGCGTAAGCGATCGTCCGAACGGACTTCTGGGAAGCGCCCAGCCGCGAGGCCGGGCGCTTTTCGTTTGGCGGGGTGCCGTCATTGCGAGGCGAACGCATCCCCTCGCCCCGCCTGCGGGGAGAGGGCTTCATGCCCCCTCGTCGGGGCATGAAGCGAGGCGGCAGCCGAGGGTGAGGGGGCTTGGCCGGAGGAGCCTCCTCTGGATGCGCCCCCTCACCCTCGCCCTGCGGGCTCACCGCGCCGACGACAAGATCGTCGCGGTCCTCTCCCCGCAAGCGGGGAGAGGGGGCATGCCGGTGAACGTCTACGTCTCCGCCACGCCCTCCAGCGCCAGCCGCAGGTGCCGCGGGCCCCGCAGCGAGGCGCCGGGACGGTAGGGGGGCGGATCCTCGACCAGGGACGCGCCCTTGAGCCGCCGCATCAGGCTGACCAGAGCCACCTCCGCCTCGATCCGCGCCAGCGGCGCGCCGACGCAGTAGTGCAGACCGCCGCCGAAGCCGAGATGGCGGTTGTCGGTCCGGTCGGGATCGAAGCGATCGGTGTCGGGGAAGCGCGCCGGGTCGCGGTTGGCTGCCGCCAGCAGAAAGATCACCGGCGCGTCCTTGGGGATGGTGATCCCGCCGACCGTGATGTCGGCGAGCGCCAGCCGGGTGCGGTACTGGACCGGCGGCTCGTAGCGCAGCAATTCCTCGATCAGCCGCGGCGCGATCCCCGGCTCGGCGCGCAGGCGCTCCCCGTGCTCGGGGAAGCGCAGCAGCGTCAGCATGCCGTTGGTGATCAGGTTCACCGTGGTCTCGTGGCCTGCCACCAGCAGCAGCACGGCGGTGGCGATCAGGTCGAAATCGTTCATCCCGTCCTTGTCGTTCGCGAGGTCGGACAGGATGTCTTCCTGTGGGTCCTTGCGCTTCTCCTTGATCAGGCACTGGAGGTAGTCGGCGATCTCGGTGAAGCAGACCTCGTTCTTGGCCCTCGTCTCCTCGTCGTCGCGCTGGTTGGGCTCCAGCGCGGTCGCGAGCTGCGTCGCCCAGCCGTGGAACCGCGCCTCGTCCTCGGGGGGCACGCCGAGCAGCTCGCAGATCACGGTGACGGGGAGCGGGTAGGAGAAGTCGTCGACGAGGTCGATGCAGGATTTGCCCCGCATCTTGCCGATCAGGTCGTCGGTGATCTTTTGGGTCTTCGCGCGCATGCCGCGCACCCGCTCCGGCGTGAAGCAGCGCATCACCTGACCCCGCAGGCGGTCGTGGTCGGGCGGATCGCGGAAGATGAAGGGGCGGTGGCGCTTGCGGATCTCGGCCCGCACCGGCCGCACCAGCAGGTCGGTGACCGGATTGCCGGTCCAGCGGAATTTCTGCGGGTCGGGCAGGTCGTCCGAGCTGATCCGCGGGTCGGAGATCAGCCGCGCCAGCTCGGCATGGGTGCTGACGACGTAGGTGCCGTCCTCCTGCCGCGCGACGGGCACCCTCCGCATCTCCGCGTAGAGCGGGTAGGGGTTCGCCCGGTTGGCGGGATCGAGGATCTGTTCGAACAGCGTGCTTCCGCTCACGGGGTCATGGCTCCTGCAGACGGAGGCGGGGCTGGTCGAGGGCGTCCGCGATCGGCGGGAACGGCGCGCGCTCCCGGATCGCCGCCTTGTAGGCGGGCAGCCAGCGGGCGCTGTCGATCGCGGCCGCCGCGACGGTGCGGCCGTCGCGTCCGTAGACGGCCACGAGGCGGCGCTCGTCGAGCGCGCCGTGCACCACCGCGAAGGCGTCGGCACCCTCGGCCAGGCCGACGAGCTTGATCGTCAGGCCGAATTGCTGCGACCAGAAATCGGGCAGGTGGTCGTGGCGGCGCATGGCCGAGGCGTCGCCCGCCAGCATGTTGGCGGCCGCGGTCTCGGCTTGCGCCCGGGCGTTGCCCCAGTGCTCGACCGCCACCAGCGCGTCGTCGTCGTGCGGGTTCGGCCAGCGGGCGACGTCGCCGGCGGCGAACACGCCCTCGGCGACGCGGCCGTCGGCGCGCAGGGCCCGGCAGAAGGCGTCGCAGCGCAGGCCGTCGGCGTCGGCCTCCAGTCCGGCGCCGTCGAGCCACTCGACGTTGCGGAGCGTCCCGATGGCCGCGACGAGGCACGCGGTCTCGATCCGCTCGCCGTCCTTCAGGACGATGGCCGCGAGACGCCCGCCCTCCGCCTCCATCCGCTCGATCTCGGATTCGAGGCGCAGGTCGACGCCGCGCTCGCGGGCGACCTCGCCGATCAGGCCGCCGAGGCGGGGACCCAGCGCCGCGGCGAGCGGCACCGCGTCGCGCACCAGCAGGGTGACGGGAATGTCGAGATCGCGGCAGGTCGAGGCGACCTCGAAGCCGATGAAGCCGCCGCCGACGAGGACGACGCGCCGCGGCCTGGCGCGCAGGCAGGCCCCGAGCCGCTCGGCGTCGTCCCGCCCGCGCAGGGTGAAAACGCCGGCGAGCCCGGCCTCCTCCGGCTTGGGCCAGGGCCGCGCCCGCGTGCCCGTGGCGATCAGCAGGCGATCGTAGGGAAGGCGGTCGCCGTCGCCGAGTTCGACCACGCGCTCCCCCAGGTCGAGCCGGGTCGCCTTCTGGCCGAGGCGGAAGTCGGCGCGCAGGTCGGGCGGGCAGGGCAGGGTGGTGTCGGCGGAATAGAGGCCGCGCAGGACCTGCTTGGAGAGCGGCGGCCGATCGTAGGGGAGGTGGGGCTCGTCGCCGACCAGGGTGAGGGAGCCGGAAAATCCCCGCTCGCGCAAGCTCTGCGCAGCGGTGAGCCCCGCCAGCGAGGCGCCGACGACGACGATGCGCTCGGGGGAGCGCGTCACGCCGCCTCTCCGGCGGTGGTGTCGTCGGAGGTGGCGGTGATCGCCCGGACCGGGCAGGCGTGGACGGCCCGCTCGATCTCGGCCCGCGCGCCCTCGTCGGGGGAGGGGTCGTAGACCAGCGCCTCGCGCCCGTGCAGGGCGAAGTGGCCCGGCGCGGCGTAGAGGCACTGCGCGTAGGCCTGGCAGCGGTTGAGATCCACGACGACCTTCATGAGGAGGCTTCCGCTCCGCCTGTAGCGATGGGGTTCCGCGGCCGGAGGGCGGCCGGCGCGGGGAGGGCGCTCACCGCGGCGCCCCTGCGTCCCCCATCCCGACGGCCGCACCCCGGTCCGCGGAGCGGGAAACGCTCCAGGCCGCGAGAGGGATCAATCCTGCGTCAAGACGGCCGTCAGGGGGCGGCGGGCTCGATGGTGCCGAGCGTCCGCCGGCCGAGTGCCCGCGCCTTCAGGCGCAGGGCCGGCTTCTCGATCGCGTACCACGAGAGCGCTGCGACGAGCAGGGCGAGAAGAAGCGCGGGGGGCAGCAGCGCGCCGGCCGAGGCCGTGGGGAGCAGCGCGTGCAGGCTCTGCTGGATCGGCCAGCCGTAGAGATAGACCCCGTAGGAGAGGTCGGCGGGCGGATCGAGGGCCGGGCGGGCGAGCGCGGGCAGGAAGGCGAGCCAGATCGCCGCGTAGCTCTCGGACAGGAACAGCAGCGTCCGGGCAGGGGCGTGGCCTTGCAGCAGGAGCGCGGCGGCGAGCCCGAGCAGCGGCCACGCGCTGAGACGCACGCGGTCCCGCCACAGGTAGAGGCAGGCGCCGAAGGCGAAGATCAGCGGGAGCCGCAGGGCGGTCTCGGTTCCCTTCGACATCTCCGGCCGGACGGCCTCCAGCGTCGCCAGGGCCAGCGCCAGGGCGGCGGTGAGCGCCGGCACGGCCCAGCGCCGCCGCAGCAGTCCGCACAGCCCGACGACGAGGACGCCGACATAGCAGATCGTCTCGTATTTCAGGGTCCAGACCGTGCCGAGGGGGCTGCGCAGCGGGTTGGCCTCGAACAGGCCGGGCAGGCTGGCGTTGCTCTTGAAGGACAGGAGCGTGCCGCGCACGAAGCGCCACAGCTCCGGCGCGGCGAGGTACTCGGCGAGCGGCAGCCGGGTGAGGGCGGCGCCGAGCAGCAGCGAGACCGCCAGGGTCGCGGCCACCAATCCCGGCAGGATGCGTAAGGAGCGGGCGATGGCGTAGTCGCGCCAGCCGCGCCGGTCGTAGCTCATGGTGACGAGGAAGCCGGAGACGGCGAAGAAGCCGTTCACCGCGTGCTCGCCGAGCGAGAAGCCGGTGGACCGCGCCAGCGGCTCGTCGGACCCCTGGCCGGAGACGACGCTGAAGGCGTGCGAGACCACCACCATCAGGGCGAGCGCCAGCCGTAACGCGGAGAAGCCGTTATGCGGGCGCGCCAGCGCCTGCCCGACGGTCGGGCCGGAGAACGGGCCGCTCACGGCGCCAGCCCCTCGCGGGCCAGCGCGCTCCGGCCGCGCAGGGCGGCGAGCGCCCCGGCCGCCGAGCCGCCGTAGCGCTCGAGCCCCGCGCGCCGGAAGGCGAGGGCGGCGAGCGCCGCCTTCGGCGCGTTGGTGGCGAGCATGCCGGGGCTCGGATCGGGCAGGCCGTATTTTTTCGCGACGTAGGCGCGCGACCACGCCTGGTGCCAGCGGGTGCGGAACACCCGGCCCGGCGCCGGGGCCGAGGAGCGGCCGCGCCCGTGCAGCGCCACCGCGCCGTGGACGTGGACGAGCGCGCGCCCTGCATCGGCCACCCGGCGGCAGAGGTCGTCGTCCTCGTAGAACAGGAAGATCTTCTCGTCGAAACCGCCGAGTTCGAGGAAGAAGCCGCGCGCGATCATCAGGCAGGCGCCGGAGAGGAACGGGGCGCAGGCATCGCCCTCGGGCAGGGCGCGCACGCCCTTCGGGTTGGTGAGGTAGGGCGCGAGCAGCGAGCGCGGCTGGTAGAAGAAGCGCCCGTCCGGCTCGTGGATGCGCGGGGCGAGGAGCCCGGCATCGGGCCATTCCGCGGCGGCCGCGAGCAGGGCGGCGGCGGCGCCCGGCTGCAGCACGAGATCGGGGTTGAGGATGAGGACGTGCCCTGCCCCCTCCGCGGCGCGCACGCCGATATTGTTGGCCCGGCCGTAGCCCTCGTTGCGGGGGTTGGCGATCACCCGCGCGCCGTGGGCCCGCGCCACGGCGACCGAGCCGTCGCGGCTGGCGTTGTCGACGACGATGGCCGGGATTTTTTCGCGCGCGAGCGCCGCGAGGCAGGCGGGCAGGGCGTCGGCGCTGTCGTGGCTGACGACGATGGCGGTCAGCGGCATGGGGTTTGGCGACATCGGGTCCCGCGCGGCTTCCCTCCCCCCTCTGCGGGGGAGGGTGGCCCCTGCGTCAGCAGGGGTCGGGAGAGGGGAGCGCCGTTTCCGGAAGGTGCGGAGCCGGCCCCTCTCCCGCCCGCTGAAGCGGGCACCCTCCCCCGCAGAGGGGGGAGGGTTCAGGAACTAGCCCTTCTTCTCGGGCAGGTTGAGGCGGATGTGCAGCTCGCGCAGCTGCTTCGGCGTCGCCTCGGCAGGGGCGCCCATCATCAGGTCCTCGGCGCGCTGGTTCATCGGGAACAGCACGACCTCGCGGATGTTCGGCTCCTCGCACAGCAGCATGACGATGCGGTCCACGCCCGGCGCGATGCCGCCGTGCGGCGGGGCGCCGAGGCGGAGCGCATTCAGCATGCCGCCGAACTTCTCCTCCAGCACGTCCCGGCCGTAGCCGGCGATACTGAACGCCTTCTCCATCACGTCGGGGCGGTGGTTCCGGATCGCGCCCGAGGACAGCTCGATACCGTTGCAGACGATGTCGTACTGGAACGCCTTGATCCCGAGGATTTTTTCCGCATCGGCCTCGCCCAGGGCGAGGAACGCGTCGCGGTCGAAATTCGGCATCGAGAACGGGTTGTGGGAGAAGTCGATCCGCTTCTCCTCCTCGTTCCACTCGTACATCGGGAAATCGACGACCCAGCAGAAGGCGAACTGGTCGGTGTCGGAGAGCTTCAGCTCGTCGCCGATGCGGATGCGCGCCTTGCCCGCGAGCGCGGCGGCCTTCGCCTCGGCGCCGGCGGCGAAGAACACCGCGTCACCCGCTTTGGCGCCGGCCTTCCGCGCGATCCGCGCCTGGATCTCGGCCGGGATGAACTTGGCGATCGGCCCCTTGCCGGTGAGCGCCCCGCCCTCTTCCTCGAACACGATGTAGCCTAAGCCCGGCGCGCCTTCCGAGCGCGCCCAGTCGTTCAGCTTGTCGAAGAACGAGCGCGGCTGGCCCGCCGCCCCGGTGGCGGGGATGGCGCGGACCACGCCGCCCGACTTGATCACGCCCTTGAACGCCTTGAACTCCACCGCGTCGTCGGCGAATTCGTCCGTCACGTCGGCGATGATCAGCGGGTTGCGCAAGTCCGGCTTGTCGACGCCGTATTTCAGCATCGCGTCGGCGTAGGTGATGCGCGGGAATTCCTTCGTGACGCGCTTGCCGCCGGCGAATTCCTCGAACACGCCGCGCAGCACGGGTTCCACCGCCTGGAACACGTCCTCCTGGGTGACGAAGCTCATCTCGATGTCAAGCTGGTAGAACTCGCCCGGGGAGCGATCCGCCCGGGCGTCCTCATCGCGAAAACAGGGGGCGATCTGGAAGTAGCGGTCGAAGCCCGCGATCATCGTGAGCTGCTTGAACTGCTGCGGCGCCTGCGGCAGCGCGTAGAACTTTCCAGGGTGGACCCGCGACGGCACCAGGTAGTCGCGGGCGCCCTCCGGCGACGAGGCGGTCAGGATCGGCGTCTGGAACTCGAAAAAACCGCCCTCGCGCATGCGGCGGCGGAGCGAGTCGACGATCGCGCCGCGCTTCATGATGTTGGCGTGCAGCTTCTCCCGGCGGAGATCCAGGAAGCGGTACTTGAGCCGGGTCTCCTCCGGGTATTCCTGGTCGCCGAAGACGGGGAGCGGCAGTTCGCCCGCGGGGCCGAGCACTTCGAGGTCGTCGATATAGACCTCGACCGAGCCCGTCGGCAGCTCCGCGTTCTCGGTGCCACTGGGCCGCGTGCGCACCCGGCCGTCGATGCGGATCACCCACTCGGAGCGGGCGGTCTCGGCGGCCTTGAACGCCTTGGAGTCGGAATCGACCACGCACTGCGTCAGGCCGTAATGGTCGCGCAGGTCGATGAAGAGCACGCCGCCATGGTCGCGGATGCGGTGGCACCAGCCGGACAGGCGGACGCTCTGCCCGACGTCGGACGGGCGGAGCGCCCCGCAGGTATGGGTACGGTAACGGTGCATGGCGGGCTCTTGAAAAGGAGCCGGCACCATTCACGGGAGGCAGGTGAAGTCAAGGTAAAGCGGCCATGCGGGGCCGCTCCGCCTACTCCGCGGCGGCGAGCGTCACCTCGGGCACCGGCACGCCGATGTCGCGCAGCAGCTCCGCGTCGGCGTCGGCCTCGTTGTTGGCGGTGGTGAGCAGGCGCTCGCCGTAGAAGATCGAGTTGGCACCGGCGAGGAAACAGAGAATCTGCGCCTCGCGGGTCAGGCTCTTGCGGCCGGCGCTGAGGCGCACGCGGGCCTTGGGCATGACGATGCGGGCGGTGGCGCACATCCGCACGAGGTCGAGCGGATCGATCGGCGGGCGGTCCTCCAGCGGCGTGCCCTCGACGGCCACCAGCGCGTTGATCGGCACGCTCTCCGGGTGCGGCGCGTGGTTGGCGAGCACGAGCAGCATCTCGGCCCGGTCGCGCACCCGCTCGCCCATCCCGACGATGCCGCCGCAGCAGACGCCGATCCCGGCCTCGCGGACATGCTCCAGGGTCTGGAGCCGGTCGTCGTAGGTGCGGGTCGAGATGATGTCGCCGTAGAATTCGGGACCGGTGTCGAGGTTGTGGTTGTAGGAGGTCAGCCCGGCCTCCGCGAGGCGCTGCGCCTGGCTCCGGGTCAGCATGCCGAGCGTGACGCAGGCCTCCATGCCCAGCCCCCGCACGCCGCGCACCATCTCCAGCACCGCGTCGAAGTCCGGCCCGTCCTTGGGCTTGCGCCACGCCGCGCCCATGCAGAAGCGATGCGCGCCGTTGGCCTTGGCGGCGGCGGCCTCCTTCAGCACGGCCTCGACCGGCATCAGCCGCTCGCGGGGGAGGTTCGCGCCCTTGTGGTGGGCCGATTGCGGGCAGTAGGCGCAATCCTCGGGGCAGCCGCCGGTCTTGATCGA
The DNA here is from genome assembly GCF_040270385.1 of Methylorubrum podarium. Lineage (NCBI taxonomy): Bacteria > Pseudomonadati > Pseudomonadota > Alphaproteobacteria > Hyphomicrobiales > Methylobacteriaceae > Methylorubrum > Methylorubrum podarium. Next base: position 34,515 of record NZ_JBELQE010000118.1, read on the forward strand.
CAGGAGCGCCGCGCGCTGGATGTCGGCGGGGTCGTTGTGCGCCCGGTGCACGACGCCGGCCCGGTGGACGAGATCGAGCAGCGGCATGTCGTGGATCGCCTGGATCTCGGCCAGGGTCCAATCGTGCCGGATGTCTTGCCGGATGTCTTGCCGGATCGCGGCCGGGGCGGCGGAAGAGGTGAGGGAGACCACGGTGTCGCTCATGCGCTTCTTTGAGGGCGAAGGCGCGGGAAAAATCAAGCCTTGCCTTGGGGGAGCCGTTCGGTGGCCTCGGACGCGCGTCCGGGCGGCGGCTTCGCACGGAGAGGCACCGCCGAACGCCGCGTCGGTCGGACAAAACCTCTCGCCGGATTGGAGCTTGGCCGCCGTTGCAGCCAAGGGGCGTGTGGTCTAATTGATACAACCCGTTCGAAGGGCTTGCGATGCGCCTGTCTGTCAGTCCGGTCCTCTCGGCGGCCCTCGTGGCGCTTCTTTCCTTCCCGGCCGCGGCGCAGCAGCTTTGCGAGCGCGAGATCCTGCCCTTCGCCGAGATGGTGGCCGCCATCAAGTCCGATCCGGGGACGGAGGTCACGCGCGAAACCGCGTCGGTCACGGAGATTCAGGACCCGAAGCGGCTGATAATCTGGACGCTCGTCAAGCCCAGCGGCGGTCAGCCGGCGGCCTATATCTGCCGACGCGTGGTGCAGGAGGGGGGCCAGGTGAAGATCCACCTGTCGGCCGAGTGTGTCGGACAGACCCTGAACTGCGACGGTGTGATCGGCCGCATCCTGTCGGACCAGAACCGCGCGACGGCGCCCCTACGCCGGTGACGGGCTCGCTCCGTCAACGGTGTCAGAACGGGATGCCGGCCCGCCGCATCCCCTCGACGAACCGGTCCTTGCCGGGCGAGGGCCGGTAGAGGCGCATGGCGCGACTGACCCGGTAGCTCGGTTCGAGTTCCAGGAAGCGCAAGGCGGCGGCCTCGGCCTCCGCCTGGCGGCCGAGGAGGGCGAGGCTCGCGGCGCGGACGCGGTGGGTGCTGGTCCAGGTCGGATCCTCCGCCATGGAGCGGTCGAGCCAGACCAGGGCCTCCTCGTGCGCGCCGGCCATGCACAGGGCGAGCCCGAGGCCGGACTCGAAGCGGAAGGTCGTGGGGTCGAGCGGGCTCTGGCGCTTGGCCGCCCGGAAATGGTCCGCCGCCGGCTCCGCCTCGCCGACATAGCAGCGCACCCAGCCGCTGCGCTCGTAGGCGGCGGCGCTGTTGGGGTTGAGGGCAAGCGAGCGGTCGAGCAGGGCGAGCGCCGTGTCGTAGTCCTGGGCCAGGAAGGCGAGGGTGTGCCCGGCCATCATCAGCACCGCCGGATCGCCGTCGTCCCGCTCCAGGGCGAGGCGGGCGAGCCGGGCGCCCTCGGCGCAGTCGGCGGCGGCATCCGCGCTCCAGCCCTGCACCACGAGGTTGGTGTAGCACTGCGCGAGCAGCGCGCAGGGCAGGGGATGCTCCGGCACGAGGCGGCGCACGGCCTCGATCGAGGCGATGCGCAGGCGCACGCTCTCGGCGCTCGGCATGGCGTGGTTCGAGTAGGCAGACAGGAACGGCGCGTAGACGCCGGCATCGAGCGGCGGCCCCGTCCGCTCCGGCACGGCGTCGCGGGCGAGGCCGGGGGCCATCGCCGCCACCGCGCCGGCGACGATCCGGCTCCGCAGGGCGTGGACCGCGCCCTCGTCCTCGTCGAGATCCTGGCTCCAGACCGGCCGCTCGGCCGCCGTCCGGTGCAGCCTCGCCTCGACCCGCAGGCGCGAGCCCGCCCGCGACAGCGTCCCCGTGAGGATGTGCGCGACACCGAGCCGCCCGGCCGCCTCGTCCGGCGGCACGGCGCGGCCCTTGAAGGTGAAGGCGGAGTTGCGGGCGCTCACGAACAGGCCGGGCGTGCAGGCGAGGGCGTCGGTGACGTGCTCCGACAGGCCGTCGGCCAGCGCCTGCGTGTCGAAGTCGCCCTCCGGATCCGCGAAGGGCAGCACGGCGACCGAGGGCCGGTCCGGCAGCGGCAGGGAGCGTGTGGCCGAGGGGAGCGCCGAGGGGGTCGCCGAGGGGATCACCATGGGTGGGAGGCTAGATCACGCCCCGTGCGCGCAGGAGGCGCTCAAAGCCGGCCAGGTCCTCGAGGAAGCCGAAATGGCCGCCGGGCAGGGCGGCGACGTCGAGGCCCGTCAGGTCGCCGCCGTGGCGGGTGTAGAGCTCGCGCGAGAACGCGTCGGCCTCGCCGAAGACGAGGGTGAGGCGGTCCGCGTGGGCCGCCACGATCCCGCGCTGGTCGTAGTCGCCGAGGCTGGCCGAGACGCCGTGATAGACCGGCGGGGCCAGGGCGAGGTCGAGATCCGGCAGGTCGGTCTCGCGGCCGCAATAGGCGGGCAGCAGGATCGCCATGACGGAGCGGCCGGCCTCCGCGTCGGTCCGCGCCATCAGCGGCGCGGCCCGGCCCATCGCCTCGGGCGAGAGCCGGCCGAACAGCGCGGCCACGCCCGCGTCGAGCCCGGCGCGGGTCGGCGGGGCCGGGTGGAGCAGCACGGCGCGGGCGATCGTCTCCGGCGGCAGGCGATCGAGCAGGGCCAGCGCGAGCCACGCCCCCCAGGAATGCGCGACGAGGCTCACCGCGCCCTCCCCCGCGCGCCCGGCGACGAAGGCGGCGGCCGCCGCGCACACGCCGTGCGCCGTCGCGGGCTCGGACGAGGGTTCGGCGCCGCAGCCGGGCTGCTCGAAGAAGGCCCAGTCGCGCGCGAACCCTGCGCGCCGCAGCGGGTCGGCGGCGTAGGCGACAGGCAGGCCGGGACCGCCGCCGAGGAAGACGACGGGGGACGGCCGGTCGGGCGGAGCGGTGCGCATCGTCGGGGCGAATTGTCCGTCAGTTCGTCGGTTCGCCCGCGGCGACCTTCGCGGTCCAGTCGTCGAAGGCCACGACCCGCTGGCGCTGCTCGCCGAGGCCGTCGATGCGCAGCACCATCTCGTCGTCGCTCCGGAGGAAGCGCGGCGGCTTCATGCCGAGGCCGACGCCGGGCGGGGTGCCGGTGGTGATGACGTCGCCGGGCTCCAGCATCATGAAGTGCGAGACGTAGGCCACGAGCTGGGCCACGTCGAAGATCATCGTCGCGGTCGAGCCCGTCTGCATCCGCTTCCCGTTGAGGTCGAGGCTCATCGAGAGGTTCTTCAGGTCCGGGATCTCGTCGAGGGTGACGAGCCAGGGGCCGAGCGGGCCGAAGGTCGGGCAGCCCTTGCCCTTGGTCCAGGTGCCGCCGCGCTCCATCTGGAATTCCCGCTCGGACAGGTCGTTGCAGATGCACACCCCCGCCACGTAGCGCAGGGCCTCGTTGGCGTGGACGTAGGAGGCGCGGGCGCCGATCACCACCGCGAGTTCCACCTCCCAGTCGGTCTTGGCCGAGGCTTTCGGCAGGATCACCGTGTCGTTGGGGCCGACGATGCAGGAGGGCGCCTTGTTGAAGATGATCGGCTCGGCCGGGATCGCGGCGCCGGTCTCGGCGGCGTGGTCGGCGAAGTTCAGGCCGATCGCCACGAAGTTGCGGGTGCCCCCGACGCAGGGGCCGAGGCGGGTGCCGGGCGGCAGTAGCGGCAGGCTCTCGGGATCGATCCGCGCGAGCCGATCGAGCGATTCCCGCGAGAGGCCCGGTCCGGCGATGTCGCGCAGGGTTCCCGACAGGTCGCGCAGGCCCCCCCGCGCGTCCACGAGGCCCGGCTTCTCGTCACCGCTCGCTCCGTGCCGGATCAACTTCATCGTCCGCGTCTCCGTCCTGCCCGGGGCTCGCCCAGAGGCGCGAGACCATGGCCGCGACCGGTCCAGGGTGCAAGCCGCGCCTCGGGGGCCCCGCCGTTCATACGGGCGCGGGGGCACCCCGGTTCCGTGACATAAATTCCTCAATTGATATATAATTCTATTTTCGGTTTCCCGCCTCTGGACCGGATGCGCGCGATCCTCTTCCATCGCGATGGGACTTGGGTCTGCAAAAAGACGCTTCGGAGTAAAACAATGACTGGGGGGACGATCCGCGCGCTCGGGCTCGCGGGAGCCGTCGCGGCCGCTTCGGTGGCGGGCGCGACGGGGGCGCAGGCCGGTGCCTTCGGCCTGCGCGAGCAGAGTGCGCAGGGGTTGGGCGTGGCCTTCGCGGGCGCGGCCTCGGGCGGGGCGGGCGTCTCGTCGATCTTCTGGAACCCGGCGACCGTGACGATGCGGCCGGGCTTCGCCAGCGAGCAGAGCCTCAGCTTCATCAATCTCTCGGGTGAGATCACGCCGAGGGTGGGCACCGCGCCGGGCCTGCTGCCGTTCGGCGATTCCGGCGAGGTCGGCCAGGGCGCCGTGGTGCCCTCGGGAGCGACCTCCTACCAGCTCACCGACCGGATCTGGATCGGCATCCAGACCGGCGCGCCCTACGGGCTCGTCACCAAGCCGCGCCAGGATTGGGCGGGCTCGGTCTATGCCCGTTCCTCGCGGATCTTCTCGCTGGCCTTCAACCCGGTGATCGGCTTCAAGGTCAACGACTGGCTCTCCGTCGCCGCCGGCCCGAGCGTCGAGTATTTCCGCCTGACCCTGCGCCAGGCGGTGCCGGTGCCCGGCGTGTTCCCGGGCCAGTACCCGTCCGGTTTCCTCAAGGGCGAGTCCTGGGGCGTGGGCTTCACCGCCGGCGTCCTGGTCACGCCGGCCGCCGGCACGACGATCGGCGTCGGCTACCGCTCCTCGGTCCACCACGACATCGAGGGCTCGATCGGCTTCCCCGACCCGCGGCAGGCCATCGCCCTGGGGCAGGTGCGGGCCAACCTCAACACGCCCGAGAAGGTCAGCGTCGGCCTGACCCAGGCGATCAACCCGGTCACCCGGATCAATCTCGGCTTCGAGTGGGACAACTGGTCGAGGCTCGGCGACGTCGGCATCGTCTCGAAGGCGCTCGGCGTGACGGTGAATCACCTGCCGCTCAACTTCAAGGACTCGTTCTTCTACTCGATCGGTGCCGAGTACGACTGGTCGCCGAACCTGACCCTGCGGGCCGGCTTCGGCTACGACAACGTGCCGATCGACGTCTCGAACCGCTCGGCGCGCCTGCCCGACAGCAACCGCTACGTCGTCTCGATCGGCGGCAGCTATCGCTGGAGCGAGAAGGTGCTGCTGACGGCCAGCTACGCCCACGCCTTCTTCGATCGCGGCCTCCTCCTGGCGGGGCCCGGCCGCGACTACAACATCGGCAACATCCCGCTCGCGGCCTCGACCGACGTCAGCGCCGACGTCGTCTCGGTCGGGTTCCGCTACCAGTGGGACGCTCCCGCCGCCGTCGTCCCGGCCCCGCTGGTGCGCAAGTACTGATCACTTGATCACCGCGGCCCGCCCCGCGCCCGGCCTGAAACGGTCCGGTGCGGGGCGGGAAGCCGCGTCGACGAGGCGAGGCGGTCCGGCTCGGCGCGAACCGCCTCCGCGGAAAGCTCGGCGTCGAGCTGCCCCGCGAGGGCGAAGAAGCGCCGCCGCACTCCCGCCGCGTGCGGGTTCGCCCGCTCGATGGCGTGGAACACGTCCGGCGCGTCGTGCCGCACCATGCCGACCGCCTGCATCAGCAGGTCGAAGCTGCGCGTCGTCATCCGCGTCGGCAACGGCTCCATCGCCACGAGAACCTTGGCGATGAGATGGGTCAGCCCCTGGACCGAGGCCATGGCCCGGTCATGCGCCTCCGGCGTCGTCAGGATCACGTCGAGGCCGAGCCCGCGCCGCAGGAAGGCGGCCGCCCGCAGGGCCTGCCGGCCGCGGATCGGGCAGACGGCGATCTTCAGCCCCCGGATGTCCTCGCCGGCGCCATCTCCCGCGCCATCTTTGGCACTCTGCGGCCCGAACAGCGGATGGGTCGCGAGGATCGCGACGTCGGCCGGCAATCCCGCGCGCAGGATCGCGGCGGGTCCCATCTTCACCGAGCCGACATCGACCACGAGCGTGCCCGGCCGCAGATGCGGGGCGAGGGCGCCGACCGCCTCGGCGAGGCGCGCCACGGGCGTGGCGAGGATCACCACGGGGCAGGCCGCCACGCTTCGGAGACCGCCCCCGATGGCGTCCGGCCCCGCATGCGCCGCGAGCTGCGCCGCGAGGCTGTCGGCCGGCAGGTACGGATCGTGGACCGTCAGGGCGGCGTGCGGCGCGAGATGGCGGGCGATCAGGCGGCCGAAGGCGCCGAAGCCGACAAGACCGACCGACGGGCGAGGAGGGGAGAGCGGGGGCAGGGCAGACACGGTGTGACCTCGGGATGGGGCGAGGCCGGCGGTCCGTTGCGGGATATGGTGAGATCCTCGAGCCGCCGACGACGCAGCGGCTGAAGACATGACGAGTCCGAGGCCGCTTAGGGGAGCGGCGCGCGATACGACCCGGAGAGGAGGATGCCCGTCATGATGGGGCGCCTCTAGACGGGGAGGGCCGCACGGTCAAGCTCCGGCCGGCGGAGATCGGCCGAAGTCTTCGGGAGACGTCGCGCAATCGATCATCGGGGCGCCGCCGTAACGCAGAAATTGTGTTCGGAAATACATAAGATCGGAATGATTTCTAAACATAACCTACGTTTATTTATGAAATCTTCGATCACGCAAATGCGATCACCAAGAAGAATTTCAGCAACGGCACTTTAAGAGAGAAAGCCTAATCCGGCCTTGGGTTGTCGGGCTCTCCATCCACCATGCTCAAAATCGTCGCCTGCGTCGCGCAACAGCACGATCTCGGCCTTGTCGCCATCTCGGCGGGCATCTGCCTGCTCGGCTGCTTCTCGACGGTGACATTGATGGCCGAGGCCGCGCAGGCCGAGCGCCGGGCCCTCTCCCCCTGGCTGGCCGCGGCGGCGGCGGTGTTCGGCTGCAGCGTCTGGTCGCTCCACTTCGTCGCGATGCTCGCCTTCCTGCCCGGCGGGCAGGCGGCCTACGACCTCCAGCCCACCGCGGCCTCGATCGCGATCGCGGTGGCCGGAGCCCTGGCCGCCCTCCTGATCTGGTCCCGCGCCCGCCACTTCCCGCTCGGGGTGGTTGCGGCCGGCCTGGCCCTGGCGGCGGCGATCGCGGGGATGCACTACGCGGGCGTGAGCGCCATGGCGGCGAGCAACCTGCTCATGTTCGAGGGCGCCTACGTCTACGGCTCGCTCGGCCTCTGCGCGATCCTGGCGGTGACCGCCCTCGCCCGGGCCGGCGACCTCACCGGCCTCGGCCGCCGGATCGAGGTCACGCTCTGGCTGGTGCTGGCGATCTGCGGCCTGCACTTCACCGGCATGACGGCGCTCACCGTCGCACCCGCCGCCCCGCGGGAGGATGGCGGTGCCGTCCTCGGCTCGATGCAGCTCGGCCTCGCGGTGGGGCTCGTGAGCCTCGTCGTCCTCGCCGCCGGTCTCGCCGCGCTGCTGATGCAGCGGCATCTCATGCGCCGCCGCATGGACGAGCTGAGCCGCATGCGCCTGCTCGGCAACCTCGCCCACGAGGTGCTGTTCATCCACCGCGGCGGGCGGGTGGTCGAGATCAACCAGGCGGGCCTGCGCCTGTTCGAGGCCACGACGCAGGAGATCGTCGGCCGGCCGGTGCTGGACCTGTTCGCCGAGGCCCACGCCCCGGCCGTGATGCGGCTCAGCCGCTGCCGCCCGGAGGATCTGCGCCCGGAAGAATTGGAGATCCGCACGGCGAGCGGCACCCTCGTGCCGGTGGAACTCTCCTGCCGTCCCATCGAGTATCTCGGCCGGCCCGCCACGGCGGTGGCCCTGCGCGACCTCAGCCAGCGCCGCCGCGACGAGGCGCGCATCCGCCACCTCGCCCTGCACGACGCCCTGACCGACCTGCCCAACCGCACCCTGCTGGAGGAGCGCCTGGGGCTCGCCCTGGAGACGGCGGCCGAGAACGGGTCGAGCGTGGCGCTGGTCTATCTCGACCTCGACCGCTTCAAGCCCGTCAACGATTTCCACGGCCACGCCGCGGGCGATGCCCTGCTCGTGCAGGCGGCCAAGCGCATGCTGGCGGAGCTGCGCCCGACTGACACGCTCGCCCGGATCGGCGGCGACGAGTTCGTGGTCGTCCTGGCCCATACCCGCACGCTGGCGCAGGTCGCCGAGACCGCGGAGCGGCTGGTCGCGGCGCTCGGCCGCCCGTTTCAGATCGAGGGTCGGATCGAGGGCCGGACCAAGGGCCAGAGCGCCGGATTGCGCATCGAGATCGGCGCCTCGGCGGGCATCGCCGTCTATCCGAGCGACGGCAGCACCGCCGACAGCCTGAAGCGCGCCGCCGACACCGCCCTCTACCGGGTCAAGGACGAGGGGCGCGGCACGGTGCGCTTCTTCGAGGCGGCGATGGACGAGCAGCTCCAGGCGCGCCGCCGGATCGAGCACGAGCTGAGCGGTGCGATCCCCCGCGGCGAGCTGCAGCTCTACTATCAGCCGATCGTCAACGGCCGCACCGGCGAGATCGAGACCTTCGAGGCGCTGATCCGCTGGCATCATCCGGAGCGCGGCTGCGTGCCCCCGGCCGAGTTCATCCCCCTCGCCGAGCAGACCGACCAGATCGGGCGGATCGGCGCCTGGGTGCTCGACACCGCCTGCGCCACCGCCGCCGCCTGGCCGCAGCCCTGGCGGGTCTCGGTCAACGTCTCGCCGAAGCAGTTCCGCCAGCCGGGCTTCGCCGCCGGGGTGGCGGCGGTGCTCGGCCGCCACGGGCTCCCGCCGGGGCGGCTGGTCCTGGAGATCACCGAGGGCGTCTTCATCCAGGACGCGGCGATGGCGGTGGAGGTGCTCACGGCGCTGCGCACCCTCGGCGTGCGCCTCGCGCTCGACGATTTCGGAACCGGCTACTCGTCCCTGAGCTACCTGCAGCGGTTCAAGTTCGACAAGATCAAGGTCGATCAGTCCTTCGTGCGCCGGCTCGGACAGAACGCGGACTCGCTGACGATCGTGCGCGCGATCACCCATCTCGGGCACAATCTCGGCCTTCAGGTCACGGTCGAGGGGGTGGAGACGCAGGAGCAGCTCGCCGTGCTGCGCGAGCTCGGCTGCGACCAGATGCAGGGCTACCTGTTCGCCCGGCCGACGCCGGTCATGGGGGCGATGATGACCCCCATCTCGGGCTCCCCGGATCTGGAACTGGCGCGCCTGCGCTCCCTGTTCGCCGAGCCGCCGGCCAGGGCCTGCGCCTGAGGCAGGGCTTTCGCCCGCGAGGGGACGGGCGGCCGTCCGCCGGTCCGGCCCCCGTCATCGCCGGAACCCGGCCGGGTCAGGCCGCCTCGCGCTCCGGTGCGAGGCGGCGGCGGGCGTTCTCCCACCAGCTGCGCTGGCGCTGCGCCTCGGCCTCCGCGGCCTTGGCGGCGTAGAACGAGGCGTTGTGCTCGCCCCGCAGCGCCTCGCGGGTGAAGCGGATCAGGTGGTGGGCGACGAAGCCCATGTTGAACACCGCCTCGATCTGCCCGCGCTTCAGGGCGTGGGCCGCCGCCCGCCAGAACGGCCGGCGATAGTCGGAGAAGAGGCCCACCCGGGTGATGATGTTGAAGCCGAGGATCAGGCCGCGGCGCAGGTTGGTGAAGGTGAGCTTGCCCGCGGTCGGGGTGACGATGCGGTTGCCGTAGGTCACGTCGCACTGGTGCTTGAAGCGCTCGAACAGGTGTTCGGGGGAATAGGCGTGACTGATCGCCCGGCGCCAGGAACTCACCACCGTGTCGTGCGGGCGCTTGAACAGCACGTTCGATTCGAGCGCCGCGTCGTGGACGAGCCGGCCCTCCCGCTCCAGCCGGTCCCAGAGCGGGGTTTTTGGGAGTGCCTGGAGCAGGTTGATGGTGAGTACGGGGATGGCCGACCGGTCGATGAAGTCGATCAGGTTCTGCTCCGATTTGTCGGTGTCGGAATCGAGGCCGAGGATGATGCCCGAGGTCACCTCGAGACCGTAGGAATTGAGCGTCTCGATCGCCTCGTACATCGGCACGGCGGCGTTGTGGGTCTTGTCGATGCCCTTCAGCGCCTCGGCCTCCGGCGTCTCGATGCCGACGAACACCGTCATGAAGTTGGCCTGCCGCATCAGCTCCAGGATCTCGGGCTGCTTGGCCATGTTCAGCGTCGCCTCGCAGGCGAACTGGAGCGGGTAATTGTTCTTCTTCTGCCATTCCACGAGGTGGGGCAGCATCTCCCGCGTGGCCTTGCGGTTGCCGATGAAGTTGTCGTCGACGAAGTAGACCACCGCCGGGTGGCCCGGCTGGCTGACGATGGCGTCGAGCTCGGCGCACATCTGCTCCGGGCTCTTCAGCCGCGGCTGGCGCCCGTAGAGCTGCGGGATGTCGCAGAACTCGCAGCGATAGGGGCAGCCGGAGGAGAATTGCAGCGAGCCGATCAGGTAGCGCTTGAGCGGCACCGCCTCGTAGGCCGGGGCCGGGAAGTCGCCGAGCGCCAGCCGGTCCTTGGTGTCGAGCACGAGCTGGGCCGCCGGCCGCGCGAGGTCGCGGTCCAGGATCTCGATGAGGCGATCGGTGGCGTCGCCGATCTCGCCGACATGGAGGTAGTCGAAATCCGGGTATTTCTCCGGCGCGCCCGAGACCGAGGGGCCGCCGAGCACCGCGACCTTGCCGGCTTCGTGTGCCCGCCGGCGGATATCGTGGATCTGCCCCTCCTGGATGTGCATGCCTGAGACGAACACCGCGTCGGCCCAGGCGAAGTCCCGAGGCGAGGCCGGCCGGATGTTCTCATCGATGAACCGGCATTCCCAGGACTCGGGCATGTAGGCCGCGATCACCAGGAGCCCCTGGGGCGGCATGAACGCCTTCACCCCGCCCATCAGCGGATAGGCGTGGGAGAACGTGCCGAAGGACGGCGTGTAGGCGGGGAAGACGCACAGGATGCGCCGGCGGGACGAGACGGGGAGGGGGCATCGCATGGCCGCCAATCTAGCACAGCGTCGCGCTTTGGCGCCCCCCTCACCCCTCTCTTTGACGTGACATCGTGCATCCGCAGCATACCGGCCCGCCGGAGCGGTGAGGGCGGACCGGTCGGGCGTGACGATCGGGCCGGGACGGCCTCGCGGACCCATCGATGCGCCACCGCCGGGCGGCGATGGCGGTATGCGGCAGACGCATGGGATGCCGCGTCAGACGCCGCATGGGACCACGCATGGTCGGGCGGTCCCGGCGGGCGCGTCACGAGGGCGTTTCCCGGGTTCGGGCGGAACGGCTCTGCCCCAGCGCCCTTTCGATGAACTGCGAAGAAACGCATGTCCATGCGTCAGTTTTATGACGAAATAAGTCGATGATCTTTTCGGATTAAGCGAATAGCCGCGCCGTTAATATAGTAATGAGTCGTATTTATCCTCAGTTTGCGAGTCGATTTACTTTCAATTACTCGATCCCGGTGCTATCGCCGCGTCCCGGAAGCGGGGCGCATCGGGGCCGCTCACCGACTGAGCCGCCGAACAACTTCGCCGGCCGCCGCCTTCCGCGTCGGCCTCCGATGGCGAGCCTCTCGTGCGGCCGCCCGAATTCGCCCCGCTCTCAGACGATGCGCAACCTGGGGATGCGCGCGTCCCGGCACGACACGGCGGACGTCATCGCGCCGGCCCCGGGACGCGCGAAGGGGATTTGAACCATGAAACGACGTCTTCTGGCCGCGCTGCTCCTGGCGAGCGCGATCGGGCTGGCCGCCCCGCCGGCGCGCGCCCAGACGGTCGCGGAGCTGCAGCGGCAGATCGACGAGCTCAAGGCGCTGGTCAAAGCGCAGGCGCAGGCACCGTCACAGGCAAGAGGGGCCCGTCGCGGGACCCCGGTCGCCGTGCGGCCGACACATGCCCGCGCCACCGATGCCGGCACTGTTCCGGCGGCGGGCCGGCCGGTGGAGTCGGCGGTCGCGCCGCCGGTCGTGGTCGCACCGGTGCCGCACCGCTTCGCCCTCGACGAGCCGGACACGTGGTCCGACGCGCTGGTGCCGCCCGCGCCGCAGCCGCTGGCGGACGGGCCGAACCACGGCGCCCGGCCCAGGACCTGGTTCGAGCGGCTGTCGCTGCGCGGCTACACCCAGCTGCGCTCGAACGAGTTCCTGTCCGGCGACGACACCGCGCCCGCGGGCCGCTCGCGCCTGCGCTCGGTCCATGACGGCGGCATCTCGGACCGCAACACCTTCACCTTCCGGCGCGTCCGCCTCGTGCTCCAGGGCGACATCCACGAGCGGGTGTTCATCTACCTGCAGCCGGACTTCGCCGTGAACGTGTCCAACCAGTCCGGCCCCGAGGGCCGCCAGCACTACAGCCAGCTGCGCGACGCCTACGCCGACGTCTTCCTCGACGACGAGCGCCGGACCAAGCTGCGCTTCGGCCAGCAGAAGGTGCCCTACGGCTGGGAGAACCTGCAATCCTCGCAGAACCGCCTGACGCTCGACCGCGCCGACGCGCTCAACAGCGGCGTTCCCGGCGAGCGCGATCTCGGCATCACCCTGTACTACACGCCCTGGCACGTGCAGCGGATCTGGGACCGCCTCGCCAGGGGCGGCCAGAAGCTGTTCGGCAATTACGGCGCCCTCGGCCTCGGCCTCTACAACGGCCAGACCATCAACCGGATCGAGGCCAACGAGGACCTGATGACGGTGGTGATGGCGACCTGGCCGTTCGAGCTCGACGGGCTCGGCGAGGCGTTCCGGGGGCAGGTGCTGGAGGTCGGCGGCTCGGCCTACCGCAACCGGTTCCGGCCCGAACTCGGCAGCCCCGGCCTCGGCAACGGCTACGACGACGAGCGCGTCGGCCTGCACGCGATCCTGTACCCGCAGCCCTTCGGCCTCCAGGCCGAGTGGAACTGGGGCCGCGGCCCCGAATACGATCCGGTGGCCCGCGCGATCCTGACCAAGCCGCTCCAGGGCGGCTACGTCCAGGCGATGGTCAGGGTCGACCGCTCCCCGGTCGGGCCGTTCATGCCCTACGCCCGCTGGCAGACCTATGACGGCGGCTGGAAGGTGGGAACGGGCGCGCCGCGGCTCGACACCGACGAGTTCGAGCTCGGCGTCGAGTTCCAGCCGATCAAGGCGGTCGAGCTGACGCTCGCCTATGCCAGCATGAACCGCCGCGAGGCCAGCATCAGCCGCCTCGGCCGGGCCAAGGGCGACCTTTTCCGGGCCCAGCTGCAGATCAACTACTGAATGCGGGGCGGGCGACCCGGAGCGGGTCCCGGCTCGGCTCCGGCTCAGGCCTCGGACCGCTTCGACAGGAGCGCGGCGCGGCTCGCGCCCTTGCCGCCTTCGGTGTCCGGGTTGCGCAGTTCGCGCATCCCGGGCAGGTGGCCGTCCAGGACGAAGACGAGCATCACCAGAGCCAACAACGCCTTCGAGGCCATCGCCCGAACCATCCCCGCTTTTGTGCGATGCGGTATAAGGCCGCCGCGACGCGGCTCGGGATGCGCTGGCGCACACGGATCATGCGCCGGGGCGGAAGCGGTGGGGCAGAGTCAAGGCCGGGTTAACGCCCGCGTCGACGCGGGCTCGCGCGTCCGACCGGCGGCGGGGCGGTCCGCTGCGCGGGCCGCCCCGGCCCGCGGCAACGTCCCCCGCTCCCACATGCCCTCTTGCCTGCGACGGAAAAGTCGCGTCGCGGGACTTGGCAGGGAGCTTGCACGCCGCTATAGACCGCGCTCCACGAATTCACCTATTGGAAGGGATCGGCCGATCGGTCGGTTTCCATTCGAGATGCCGCTCGGGCGACCGGGCGGTGATGGCCGGAAGGGACTTGGGGCAGCCGCTCCGAGCGCCGTTTCCGGCTATGTCCTGTCCGAGACTGCAGGCGCCGGGCAACCGGCTTAATCGGCGACAGCCTGCACAGACGGGGAAGACCGAATTTTCTTTCACCTCGCCTCGGGGCCGGCCGGCACCGGGGGGAGGCATCGGTTTGAACCAATCTCACCCGCGAGGGGCCTGACGGCGCTTCAAGGGGACAGGGCCGTGAGACGTCGCCCGGGCGACGGTTCCGGCTTCTCAGCCGAGATCCGTTCCGGGCGGCAAGTGCAACCGGCGGACCTGCCTCAGGTTCCGCCAACCGGAGAGAGCACCAGTGGACCGGACAGCTAAAGCTGATCTCGTCTCGACGCTCAACGGCGTGTTCACCGCGAACGCCGTCGTCGTCGTGGCCCACTACAAGGGCCTCACGGTCGCCGACATGCAGAAGCTGCGCTCGCAGATGAAGCAGGCCGGCGCCACCGTGAAGGTCGCCAAGAACCGGCTCGCCAGCATCGCTCTCGATGGCACGGACGTCGCCTCCATCAAGCCCCTCCTGAAGGGCCCGACCCTGCTCGCCTATTCGAGCGACCCGGTCGCGGCCGCCAAGGTTGCGGTGGATTTCGCCAAGACGAACGACAAGCTCGTGATTCTCGGCGGCGCCATGGGAACGACCGCCCTGAACCCGGACGGCGTGAAGGCACTCGCCACGCTCCCGTCCCTCGACGAACTGCGCGCCAAGCTCGTGGGCCTCATCCAGGCTCCCGCGACCAAGGTCGCCCAGGTCGTCAACGCGCCGGCGGCCAAGCTCGCCCGCGTGTTCGGGGCCTATGCCAAGAAGGACGAGGCGGCCTGAGCCGTTTCCCCCTTACAAACCGACCCGTTCAAACCGATATACCTGAAGGAATCCGCACATGGCTGATCTTGCCAAGATCGTCGACGATCTCTCCTCGCTGACCGTTCTCGAAGCCGCCGAGCTCGCCAAGCTTCTCGAAGAGAAGTGGGGCGTCTCGGCCGCTGCCGCCGTCGCCGTGGCCGGCCCGGCCGCCGGTGGTGGCGCCGCCGCCCCGGCCGCCGAGGAGCAGACCGAGTTCACGGTCGTGCTCGCCGGCGCCGGCGACAAGAAGATCGAGGTCATCAAGGAGGTCCGCGCGATCACCGGCCTCGGCCTCAAGGAGGCCAAGGACCTCGTCGAGGGCGCCCCGAAGCCCGTCAAGGAGTCGGTGGCCAAGGAAGAGGCCGAGAAGATCAAGGCCCAGCTCGAGAAGGCCGGCGCCAAGGTCGAGCTCAAGTAATCCGTCGATGGGCCGATCCGGCCCATCGCATCCGGCGCAGTCCCCCCGGGGCTGCGCCGGCCTTCACGCCCGCGGGCTCCGGCTCGCGGGCTAACGCCGCTTCGGGCGGTCGTCGTTCCCCAGGGAGCGTGCGGCGAACGGAGACGAATTCGGTTCGGGTGGGCTGATCGTCCGGCGGGGCGGCCCTTCGAGCCCGGTGACGGGAGGCGTTCTCGCCTTCCCCGGGCACCCTACGCTGAGTGGTGGAGCGAGGTCTCATGGCCAATACGCTGGTCGGTCGCAAGCGCATTCGCAAGTTCTTCGGCAAGATCCGGGAAGTCGCCGAGATGCCGAACCTCATCGAGGTTCAGAAGGCGTCCTACGACCAGTTCCTGATGGTGGACGAGCCCGAGGGCGGGCGCGCCGACGAGGGCCTCCAGAGCGTCTTCAAGTCGGTCTTCCCGATCTCCGACTTCGCCTCGACGGCGCTCCTCGAATTCGTGCGCTACACCTTCGAGCAGCCGAAATACGACGTCGACGAGTGCCGCCAGCGCGGCATCACCTTCGCGGCCCCGCTCAAGGTGACGCTGCGCCTGATCGTGTTCGACGTGGATCCCGACACCGGCGCCAAGTCCGTCAAGGACATCAAGGAGCAGGACGTCTACATGGGCGACATGCCGCTCATGACGGACAACGGCACCTTCATCGTCAACGGCACCGAGCGCGTCATCGTCTCGCAGATGCACCGCTCTCCGGGCGTGTTCTTCGACCACGACAAGGGCAAGACGCACTCGTCCGGCAAGCTGCTGTTTGCCGCCCGCATCATCCCGTACCGCGGCTCCTGGCTCGACGTCGAGTTCGACGCCAAGGACATCGTGCACGTGCGCATCGACCGCAAGCGCAAGCTCCCGGTGACCTCGCTGCTGTTCGCGCTGGGCCTCGACGGCGAGGAGATCCTCTCGACCTTCTACAACCGCGTCGCCTACGAGCGGGACGGGGCGGATTGGCGCGTGCCGTTCGACGCCGAGCGCCTGAAGGGCTTCAAGGCCTCGGTCGATCTCATCGACGCCGATTCCGGCGAGGTGGTGCTGGAAGCCGGCAAGAAGCTCAACGCCCGCAACGCCCGCCTCATCGGCGAGAAGGGCACCAAGTTCCTCAAGGCGACCGACGAGGATCTCGTCGGCCAGTACATCGCCGAGGACCTCGTCAACGGCAAGACCGGCGAGATCTGGGCCGAGGCCGGCGACGAGATCTCGGAGAAGCTCCTCAAGGCGCTCGACGACGTCGGCGTCACCGAGATCCCGGTGCTCGACATCGACCACGTCAATGTCGGCCCCTACATCCGCAATACCCTGGCGGTCGACAAGAATTCCGGCCGCGAAGGCGCGCTGTTCGACATCTACCGGGTCATGCGCCCGGGCGAGCCGCCGACGCTCGACACCGCGGAGGCGATGTTCCACTCGCTGTTCTTCGACGCCGAGCGCTACGACCTCTCCGCGGTCGGCCGCGTGAAGATGAACATGCGCCTCGACCTCGACGCCGCCGACACCGTGCGCACGCTGCGCCGCGAGGACATGCTCGCGGTGGTCAAGGCGCTGGTCGACCTGCGCGACGGCAAGGGCGAGATCGACGACATCGACCACCTCGGCAACCGCCGCGTCCGCTCGGTCGGCGAGCTGATGGAGAACCAGTACCGTCTGGGCCTCCTGCGGATGGAGCGCGCCATCAAGGAGCGCATGTCCTCGGTCGATATCGACACGGTGATGCCGCAGGACCTGATCAACGCGAAGCCCGCGGCGGCGGCCGTGCGCGAGTTCTTCGGCTCGTCGCAGCTCTCGCAGTTCATGGACCAGACCAACCCGCTCTCGGAGGTGACGCACAAGCGCCGCCTCTCGGCCCTCGGCCCGGGCGGCCTGACCCGCGAGCGCGCCGGCTTCGAGGTGCGCGACGTGCACCCGACCCATTACGGCCGCATCTGCCCGATCGAGACGCCGGAAGGCCCGAATATCGGCCTGATCAATTCGCTGGCGACCTTCGCCCGCGTGAACAAGTACGGCTTCATCGAGACGCCGTTCCGCCGGGTGAAGGACGGCGTGGTGACCGACGAGGTCGCCTACCTCTCCGCCATGGAGGAGGCGAAGTACTACGTCGCCCAGGCCAATGCCGGCATGGATGCGGGCCGCAAGCTGACGGACGACCTCGTGGTCTGCCGCCGCGCGGGTGAGGTCATCGTGGTCGCCCCCGACCGCGTCGATCTCATGGACGTGTCGCCCAAGCAGCTCGTCTCGGTCGCGGCGGCGCTGATCCCGTTCCTCGAGAACGACGACGCCAACCGCGCGCTGATGGGCTCGAACATGCAGCGCCAGGCGGTGCCGCTGGTCCGCGCCGACGCGCCCTTCGTCGGCACCGGCATGGAGGCCGTGGTCGCCCGCGATTCCGGCGCGGCCATCGCGGCGCGGCGCTCCGGCATCGTCGATCAGGTCGACGCCACCCGTATCGTCATCAGGGCCACCGAAGAAACGGACCCGACCAAGCCGGGCGTCGACATCTACCGCCTGCAAAAATTCCAGCGCTCGAACCAGTCGACCTGCATCACGCAGAAGCCGCTGGTGCGCGTCGGCGAGCCGGTGAAGAAGGGCGAGATCATCGCCGACGGACCGTCCACCGAGTTCGGCGAGCTCGCGCTCGGCCGCAACGTGCTCGTCGCGTTCATGCCCTGGAACGGCTACAACTTCGAGGACTCGATCCTGCTCTCCGAGCGGATCGTGAAGGATGACGTGTTCACCTCGATCCACATCGAGGAATTCGAGGTGATGGCCCGCGACACCAAGCTGGGTCCGGAAGAAATCACCCGCGACATCCCGAACGTCTCGGAGGAGGCGCTCAAGAACCTCGACGAGGCCGGCATCGTCTATATCGGCGCCGAGGTCCACGCGGGCGACATCCTCGTCGGCAAGATCACGCCGAAGGGCGAGAGCCCGATGACGCCGGAGGAGAAGCTGCTCCGCGCCATCTTCGGCGAGAAGGCGTCGGACGTGCGCGACACGTCTCTGCGCGTGCCGCCGGGTGTCACCGGCACCATCGTCGAGGTCCGGGTGTTCAACCGCCACGGCGTCGACAAGGACGAGCGCGCGCAGGCGATCGAGCGCGAGGAGATCGAGCGTCTCGCCAAGGACCGCGACGACGAGCAGACCATCCTCGACCGCAACACCTACGCGCGTCTCGCCGAGGTGCTGATCGGCCAGTCGCCGATCGCCGGCCCGAAGGGCTTCCGCAAGGACACCACGCTGACCCGCGAGATCATCAGCGAGTATCCCCGCTCGCAATGGTGGCAGTTCGCCGTCGTCGACGACCGTCTGATGACGGAGATCGAGGCGATGCAGAAGCAGTACGACGAGTCGAAGAAGCGCCTCGAGCAGCGCTTCCTCGACAAGGTCGAGAAGCTGCAGCGCGGCGACGAGCTTCCGCCCGGCGTCATGAAGATGGTCAAGGTCTTCGTGGCGGTGAAGCGCAAGATCCAGCCCGGCGACAAGATGGCCGGCCGCCACGGCAACAAGGGTGTCGTGTCGCGCATCGTGCCGATCGAGGACATGCCGTTCCTCGAGGACGGGACGCATGCCGACATCGTGCTCAACCCGCTCGGCGTGCCCTCGCGCATGAACGTGGGTCAGATCCTGGAGACCCACCTCGGCTGGGCGGCTGCGGGCTTGGGTCGCAAGGTGGCGAAGGCGGTCGATGCCTATCTGAAGACGCAGGATATCGGCCCGCTGAAGGAGGAGATGAAGGCGATCTACTCCCCCGCGGAGCTGGAGGGCCTGTCGGACGAGGATCTGGCGGAGGCCGGCAACAACGTCCGCCGCGGCGTGCCGATGGCGACCCCGGTGTTCAACGGCGCCAAGGAAGCCGACATCGAGACGATGCTGGAGATGGCCGGGCTCGACCGCTCGGCGCAGTCGACCCTCTACGACGGTCGCACCGGCGAGCCCTTCGACCGCAAGGTGACGATGGGCTACATCTACATGCTGAAGCTGCACCACCTCGTGGACGACAAGATCCACGCGCGCTCGATCGGCCCGTACTCGCTCGTCACCCAGCAGCCGCTGGGCGGCAAGGCGCAGTTCGGCGGCCAGCGCTTCGGTGAGATGGAGGTCTGGGCGCTGGAGGCCTACGGCGCGGCCTACACGCTGCAGGAGATGCTGACGGTGAAGTCGGACGACGTGGCCGGCCGCACCAAGGTCTACGAGGCGATCGTCCGCGGCGACGACACCTTCGAGGCCGGCATCCCCGAATCGTTCAACGTGCTCGTCAAGGAGATGCGCTCGCTCGGCCTCAACGTCGAGCTGACGAACTCCAAGCAGAACGCCTCGAACGACCAGCAGATCGAGCCGCCGGCCGAGGCGGCCGAGTAACGACCGTATCACCTCCCGCGGCGGCGCCTCCCACGAGGCGCCGCCGCGGTCGAGCGGGAAGGGGCGGGGCCTTCCACGACACGATGACGGCCAGCGGCGCTCCGGACGAGCGCGGCGCCATGAGGATCAAGCCGTGACTGCCCAGGCGCGGGGCAGCCGGCGAGCAAGGAGCGGATCATGAACCAAGAGGTCATGAACCTTTTCAATCAGCAGGCCCAGCCGCAGAGCTTCGACCAGATCAAGATCTCGATCTCGAGCCCTGAAAAAATCCTCTCGTGGTCCTACGGCGAGATCAAGAAGCCCGAGACGATCAACTACCGGACCTTCAAGCCCGAGCGCGACGGCCTGTTCTGCGCGCGCATCTTCGGGCCGATCAAGGACTACGAGTGCTTGTGCGGCAAGTACAAGCGCATGAAGTACAAGGGCGTCATCTGCGAGAAGTGCGGCGTCGAGGTCACCCTCGCGCGCGTCCGGCGCGACCGCATGGGCCATATCGAGCTGGCCGCCCCCGTCGCCCATATCTGGTTCCTGAAGTCGCTGCCCTCGCGCATCGGCCTCCTGCTCGACATGGCGCTCAAGGACCTGGAACGCATCCTCTACTTCGAGTCCTACGTCGTCATCGAGCCGGGCCTCACCCCCCTCAAGGAGCGTCAGCTCCTGTCGGAGGAGGAGTACCTGCGCGCGCAGGAGGAGTACGGCGAGGATTCGTTCACGGCGATGATCGGCGCCGAGGCGATCCGGCGCATCCTGCAGGAGCTCGACCTCGAGGGCATCGCGACCTCGCTCAAGGAGGAGATCGCGACGACGACCTCCGAGCTGAAGCCGAAGAAGCTGATGAAGCGCCTCAAGATCATCGAGGCGTTCCAGCTCTCCGGCAACCGGCCCGAGTGGATGATCCTGACGGTCGTGCCCGTCATCCCGCCGGACCTGCGCCCGCTGGTCCCGCTCGACGGCGGCCGCTTCGCCACGTCGGATCTCAACGACCTCTACCGCCGCGTCATCAACCGCAACAACCGCCTCAAGCGGCTGATCGAGCTGCGCGCGCCGGACATCATCATCCGCAACGAGAAGCGCATGCTTCAGGAAGCGGTCGATGCGCTGTTCGACAACGGCCGCCGCGGCCGCGTCATCACCGGCGCCAACAAGCGTCCGCTGAAGTCGCTCGCCGACATGCTGAAGGGCAAGCAGGGCCGGTTCCGCCAGAACCTGCTCGGCAAGCGCGTCGACTATTCCGGCCGCTCGGTCATCGTGGTCGGCCCGGAGCTCAAGCTGCACCAGTGCGGCCTGCCGAAGAAGATGGCGCTGGAGCTGTTCAAGCCGTTCATCTACGCGCGCCTCGACGCCAAGGGTTTCTCCGCCACCGTCAAACAGGCCAAAAAACTCGTCGAGAAGGAGAAGCCCGAGGTCTGGGACATCCTCGATGAGGTGATCCGCGAGCATCCCGTCATGCTCAACCGCGCGCCGACCCTGCACCGGCTCGGCATCCAGGCGTTCGAGCCGAAGCTGATCGAGGGCAAGGCGATCCAGCTCCACCCGCTGGTCTGCGCCGCGTTCAACGCCGACTTCGACGGCGACCAGATGGCCGTGCACGTCCCCCTGAGCCTCGAGGCTCAGCTGGAGGCGCGCGTCCTGATGATGTCGACCAACAACATCCTGCACCCGGCCAACGGTCAGCCGATCATCGTGCCGAGCCAGGACATCGTTCTCGGCCTCTACTACCTCTCGATCGTCGCCGACGGCGCGGTCGGCGAGCACAAGGCCGACGACAAGAACAACCCGATGCAGGGCGTGTTCGGCGATATCGGTCAGCTCGAGCACGCGCTCGCGGCCAAGACCGTCTCGCTGCACTCGAAGATCAAGTGGCGCTGGCGCGGCCTGGGTCCCGACGGCGAGCCCGTGTCGAAGATCTACGACACGACGCCCGGCCGCGTGATCCTGTCCGGCGTGCTGCCGCTGCACCCGAAGGTGCCCTTCGACGTCGTCAACAAGCTGATGACCAAGAAGGAGATCTCGGCGATGATCGACACCGTCTACCGCCACTGCGGTCAGAAGGAGTCGGTGATCTTCTGCGACCGCATCATGGCGCTCGGCTTCAGCCACGCCTTCCGCGCCGGCATCTCGTTCGGCAAGGACGACATGGTCGTGCCGGAGAACAAGTGGTCGATCGTCGACGACACCCGCGCGCTCGTGAAGGATTACGAGCAGCAGTACAACGACGGCCTGATCACCCAGGGCGAGAAGTACAACAAGGTCGTCGACGCCTGGGCCAAGTGCTCCGACAAGCTCGCCGCCGAGATGATGGGCCGGATCTCCGCCGTCCAGAAGGACGACAAGGGAGCCGACAAGCAGGTCAACTCGATCTACATGATGAGCCACTCGGGCGCCCGCGGCTCGCCGGCGCAGATGAAGCAGCTCGCGGCCATGCGCGGCCTCATGGCCAAGCCGTCGGGCGAGATCATCGAGACCCCGATCATCTCGAACTTCAAGGAAGGTCTCGACGTTCTCGAGTACTTCAACTCCACCCACGGCGCCCGCAAGGGCCTCGCGGACACGGCGCTGAAGACCGCGAACTCAGGGTATCTCACCCGCCGCCTCGTCGACGTGGCGCAGGATGCCGTCATCCGCGAGACGGATTGCGGCACCACCAACGGCATCAAGATGCGCGCCATCATCGATGCCGGCCAGGTCGTCGCCCCGCTCGCCATCCGCATCCTGGGTCGTGCCACGGCCGAGGATCTGGTGGCCCAGGACGGGACCGTCATCGTCAAGACCGGCGAGACGATCGAGGAGAAGCACCTACCGGCCATCGCGGCCGCGGGCATCCAGGAGGTGAAGATCCGCTCGGTGCTGGTCTGCCAGACCAAGAGCGGCGTCTGCGCCACCTGCTACGGGCGCGACCTCGCCCGCGGCACGCCCGTCAACATGGGCGAGGCCGTCGGCGTCATCGCGGCGCAGTCGATCGGCGAGCCGGGCACCCAGCTCACCATGCGCACCTTCCACATCGGCGGCGCGGCGCAGATCGCGGATTCGTCCTTCATCGAGTCGAGCTTCGAGGGCACGATCAGGATCCGCAACCGCTCGCTCGCCAAGAACTCGGACGGCGACCTCATCGCCACCGGCCGTTCGGTCGCGGTGGTGATCGTGGGTCCCGACGGCACCGAGCGGGCGGTCCACCGTCTGCAGTACGGTGCCCGGGTTCGCGTGGACGAGGGCGACACGATCAAGCGCGGGCAGCGGATCGCCGAGTGGGATCCCTACACCCGTCCGATCGTCGCCGAGGTGGACGGCATCGTCGCCTACGAGGATCTCTACGATGGCCAGTCCATCACCGAGACCACCGACGAGTCGACCGGCATCGCCAAGCGCGTCGTCATCGACTGGCGCGGTTCGGCCCGCACCTCCGACCTGAAGCCGGCGATGCTCGTCGTCGATGGGGACGGCAAGGCGGTGAAGCTCGCCCGCGGCTCGGACGCCCGCTACTTCCTGCCCGTCGATGCCATCATCGGTCTCGATCCGGGTGCGAAGGTGAAGGCCGGCGACGTGCTCGCCCGCGTCTCGACGGAATCGGCCAAGACCCGCGACATCACCGGCGGTCTGCCGCGGGTGGCGGAGCTGTTCGAGGCGCGCCGTCCGAAGGATGCGGCGATCATCGCCGAGAAGTCGGGCACGATCGCCTTCGGCCGCGACTACAAGAACAAGCGCCGGCTCACGCTGACGCCGCACGACGGGTCCGATCCGGTCGAGTACCTGATCCCGAAGGGCAAGCACATCCACCTGCAGGACGGGGACGTGGTCGAGCTCGGCGACTACATCGTCGACGGCAACCCGGCGCCGCACGACATCCTGGCGATCAAGGGCGTGGAGGAGCTCGCCGCCTACCTCGTCAACGAGATCCAGGAGGTCTACCGGCTCCAGGGCGTGTCGATCAACGACAAGCACATCGAGGTCATCGTCCGGCAGATGCTGCAGAAGGTGGAGATCACCGACGGCGGCGACTCGGACATCCTCACGGGCGATCAGATCGACCGCACGGAGCTCGCCGAGTTCAACGAGAAGCTGCTCGCCGAGGGCAAGAAGCCGATCCAGGGCGTTCCGGTCCTGCTCGGCATCACCAAGGCGTCGCTGCAGACGAAGTCGTTCATCTCGGCGGCCTCGTTCCAGGAGACCACCCGCGTCCTCACCGAGGCGGCGGTCAACGGCAAGGTCGACACCCTGGAGGGGCTCAAGGAGAACGTCATCGTCGGCTCGCTCATCCCGGCCGGCACCGGCTCGCTCGCGGCGGACATCCGCTCCATCGCGCGCCGCCGCGACAGCCTGATCCTGCAGCAGCGCTCCGCCGAGAACGCGGCCAACGCCGCGCAGTTCGACGAGCTGCCCGCGGCCGAGTAGGGCGGGCGGCGCATCCCGTCCGACGGGCGGAAGCGAATGAGAAAAGGCCCCGGCTCAGCAGAGCCGGGGCCTTTTTCGTGGCTGCGCCCGGCCTCGGCGTGCTCGCGAGGAGAGGCCGGCTCGATCCGCGGGGACGACTTGGCCGTATGAGGCGCAGCGCATGACTTGAGCGCCGTCCTGCCTTCCGCCGGTGCCCATTCCTGCCGCGAAAGGCGCCGCTGCCGGAAAGGCAGCGGCCCTGCCTCTTCTCTCTGCTATTTCGGCGCCGGTGCGGGCGATAGCCTTCCGCGGACGGTGACGGTTCGCGGAAGGCGGGTCATGGTGGAGTCTCGGCAGGACAAGCGCTTCCATCTCGGCTGGTTCACCTATTTCGGCCAGAATGCCTGGAACGATCCCCTCGGCTCCGGCCCCGAGCCCTGGACCGGGGAACTGCATCTCGATCTGGCGCGGGCGATGGAGCGGGCCTGCTTCGACTACATGCTGATCGAGGACACGCTCTCGATCCCGCATGCTTACGGCAACAGCCGCGCGACCTACCTCAAGCACGGCATCATGGTGCCGAAGCAGGATCCGGTGCCGCTGGCCGCGGTGATCGGCGCGGCGACCCGCCATCTCGGCATCGTCACCACCCTGTCCACCCTGGTCTATCAGCCGTTCATGCTGGCGCGGCTGATCTCGACGCTCGACCACATGACCCGGGGGCGGTTCGGCTGGAACATCGTCACCACCGCCGAGAACGCGGCGGCGCAGAACATGGGCTTGAAGGAACTGCCCCCGCGCCAGCTCCGCTACGACATGGCCGACGAGTACGTGGATCTCGTCGAGCGGCTGATCGGCACCTGGGAGCCGGATGCGGTGATCCGCGACGTGGCGAGCGACACCTATGCCGATGCGGCCAAGGTGCATGAGCTGAACTTTCAGGGCCGCTGGTACAGTTCGAGGGGCCCCCTGACCTCGACACGGCCGCCTCAGGGCCGGCCGGCCTTCATCCAGGCCGGTGGCTCGCCGCGCGGGCGCACGTTCGCCGCCGTCCACGCCGACTCGATCATCGCCAGCGTCACGGGCATCGCCGGCATGAAGGCCTATCGCGACGACGTGCGGGAGCGCGCGGGGCAGGCCGGGCGCGACCCCGACGCCATCAAGGTGCTGTCGCTGATCACCCCGATCGTCGGCGAGACCCGTGAGCAGGCACGCGAGCAGTACGAGCGGGCCCTGGCCGCGCCGGGCTACACCGAGCGGGCGCTGGCCCTGTTCTCGTCCTTCACCGATATCGATTTCGGGCAGTTCGATCTGGACGAGCCGCTGCCGCCCCTGACCACCAACGCCGAGCAGGGGGCGCTCGACAAGTTCTGCCAGACGCGGCCCGGCGAGCCGCCGAGCCCCAAGACCCTGCGCGAGCTGGTGCGCGACAGCGGCACCACCGGCGCCCTCGACCTCGTCGGCACCCCCGACGACGTCGCCGACATGATGGGCGACGCCATGGCCACGGTCGGCGGCGACGGGTTCCTGATCGCCACACCGTTTCACCGCCTGACGCGGGTCTACATCGACAGCATCTGCGACGGCCTCGTGCCGGCCCTGCAGCGCCGCGGGCTCACCCGCACCGCCTACGGCAAGGCGACCCTGAGGGAGACTCTGCGCGAGTTCTAGAGCCTTGTCCCGAAAGGTGGTTGCCGGCCTTCGGAAAAAGACGATGCGAAATCAAAGACCTAGAGCTGCGTCCGACCACCTCGGGTCGTGGCCTATCGAGAGCCGGTAGCCGCCATTCGGGGTGATGCTCTCGGTCTGCGTTTTTGTCGTGCCCTCTTATCGCCGAGCCGGGCTCCACTTCGGCGGCGAGCGCTCTGAGATCCTGTTCCGGGACGGTTCGGGCGCGCGCCGATTTCGCGCGGAAGCCTTCCCGGAACAGGGTCCCGAACGAGATCACCGCCCCGTGCGCACCCGCGTCCAGGCGCGCGTCACGAAGCGCTGGGTCGAGTCGTTCCAGGCGGTGTTGACCGAGAGCCGCTGCATCACCGCCGCGTCCGGGTAGATGCCGGGATTGTTCAGGATCTCCGGCTTCACGAATTTCTGCGAGGCGAGGTTGCCGTTGGCGTAGGACACGAAGTTGGTGTTGGCCGCCGCCACCTCCGGGCGCATCATGTAGTCGATGAAGGCGTGGGCCTCGGCCGGGTGGGCGGCATCCTTGGGGATCGCGAAGGCGTCGAACCACATCAGCGCGCCCTCCTTCGGGATGAAGTAGGCGACCTCGACGCCGTTCTTCGATTCCTCGGCGCGCTTCTTCGCCTGCATCACGTCGCCGGAATAGCCGACCGCGAGGCAGACATCGCCGTTGGCGAGCCCGTTGATGTATTCCGAGGAGTGAAACTTCCGCACCGAGCCGCGGACCTTGTAGAGGGCGTCGGTGACGGCGGTGATGTCGTCCCAGCGCTTCGAGTCGGACTTGTAGCCGTAGAAGGGCAGGATCGACGGGATCAGGTCCTCGGGGGAATCGAGGAGCATGACGCCGCAATCCTTGAGCTTCGCGATGAAGCCCGGATTGAGCACGAGGCTCCAGCTGTTGAGGGGCGCGTTCGGGCCGAGCCGCTCGCGCACGGCGGCCACGTTCACGCCGATCCCGGTAGTGCCCCACATGTAGTCGACGGCGAAGGCGTTGCCCGGATCGTAGGCCTGGAGCCGGCCCGTGATCTCGGGCCAGGCGTTCCTGAGGTTCGGGATCTTGCCCTTGTCGAGGGGCAGGAACACGCCGGCCTTGATCAGGCGCTGCAGGAAGGGGCCGGAGGGGACGACGACGTCGTAGCCGGACTTGCCGGCGAGCAGCTTCGTCTCGAGGATCTCGTTGTTGTCGTAGGTGTCGTAGACGACCTTGATCCCCGTCTCCCGGGTGAAGTCGTCGAGCACCTTCGGGTCGATGTAGTCCGACCAGTTGTAGATGTTGACGACGCGCTCCTCGGCGCCCGCGCCGCCGGCGGCCGCGAGGAGGAGGGGGAGGGCGGCGAGCCCTCCCAGCAGGCGCCGCCGGATCACGGTTTGCCCCGCGCGGCGGTGACGGCGATCTCGACGCGGTATTCCGGCGCGACGAGCCGGGCTTCCACGGTGGCACGGGCGGGCGGGTTGTCGCGATCGACCCAGGCGTCCCAGGCCGCGTTCATCTCGGCGAAGCCGCCGATATCGGCGAGATAGATCGTCGCCGAGAGGATGCGGGACTTGTCGCTGCCCGCCTGCATCAGCAGCCGGTCGATCTGCTCCAGGATCTGCTGCGTCTGCGCGGTGACGCCGGTGCCGACCACGTCGGCGGCCACCTGGCCCGCCAGGAAGACGAGGTCGCCGTGGGCGACCGCCTGGGACATGCGCGGGCCGGTCTCGTAGCGTTCGATGGTCATCGTGGGTTCGCCGGTCTCGGTTCGTGAAGGAGGCGGACCCTTCTGCCGCCCCGAGCGGTTCTCCGTAAAGGGGCTTGGGCGGCGCGCCCGCCGCGAAAGATCGGGCCGGCGCCGCGGGGCCGGTTTTTCGCGGGATCGGTTTTTTTGAACGCCCCGCCTTTCCCGAGGCAACCGGCATCGCGGCTCGCGCGTTTGTCCCACGAATACGGCCAAGTCTTCCGGCCGGACCTTCAGGTCGAAGACGCTATTCGGGGTTGGATCGACATGGAAATTCTCTGGACCATCATCATCGGCTTCGTCGCCGGCGTCATCGCCAAGTTCATCATGCCCGGTGACAAGGAGCCCGCCGGCTTCATCATGACGACGATCCTCGGCATCGTCGGCGCCTTCGTCGCCACCTTCATCGGCCAGGCGGTCGGCTGGTACGGGCCCAACGAGGGCGCCCGCTTCATCGGCTCCATCGTCGGTGCCTGCGTCGTGCTCGCGATCTACGGCTTCATCGCCGGCCGCACCAGCAGCCGCTCGCTCTGACGCGCGATCTCTCACCGAGACGAGAAAAGGGGCGCTCCCGCGGGAGCGCCCCTTTTTCGTTGGGGTCGTGTTCGGTGGGGTCGTGCCGGCCGGCGACGAAGCGGCAGCGTCGCCGGCCAGGGTCGTGAACGGACTCAGCCGGTCAGGTCGCGCCCGCCCGCGCTCACCGCCTTGACGGCGCAGTGGCCGGTGGCGCCGCGCACGGCCAGCCCGACGCCCACCACCAGGGCGGCGAGGCTCAGGAGCTTGTTCGGCCGGGGCTGCGCCGCCGCGGCGGCGATGCCGAGGCCCAGCGCGACGGAGACCGCGCGCTCGGTCATGCTCAGGTTCGGCTCGCCCGAAAAGATGTCTTCGATCATCTCGTTCACGGAAATACGCTCCTTCTCGACGCCCCTCGTTGGCGTCCTTGCGTGGTCGCGGGGCGAACGCGGGGCGGCCGGCGCCGTTCCGTGAAAAGGCGGCTACGCGCCGCCGGCCTGCTGCGCGAGCAGCCCGTCGTCGATCTCCCGCGCCCGCACGGCGGCGGGGCGGGCGAGATGGCGCCCGGCATAGGTCTCGAAGGCCGGGCGCTTCGGGATCGTGCCGAACTGCATGCCCCAGCCGAGATGGGCGGCGAGGTAGAGGTCGGCGGCGCTGAAACGGCCGCCCGCCACGTATTCCGCGCCGGCGACGGCGCCCTCCAGCGTGTCGAGCACCGCCTCCAGGCTGCCGTAGCCGACCATGCCCCGCATGCGCGGCTCGTCGGGCACGGTGACGCCGAGCACCTTGTTGGTCACCGCCGCCTCGAGCGGGCCGGCGCTGAAGAACAGCCAGCGGTAATAAGGGCCTCGGTCCGCCGCGGCGGGCTCCGGCGCCAGCCCGGCCTCCGGAAACCGGTCGGCGAGATAGGCCAGGATCGCCGCGACCTCGGTGACGGTCGTGGCACCGTGGCACAGAGCCGGCACCTTCCCCATCGGGTTGACCGCCCGGTAGGCCTCCCCCTTCATCGTGTCGCCGTAGCCGAGCAGCTCCGTCCGGTAGGGCGCGCCGACCTCCTCCAGCATCCAGCGCACGATCCGGCCGCGGGACATCGGGTGGGTGTAGAAGACGAGGTCGTCGGTCATCGCGGACTCCGGAAGCGATTCAGGGCCGTGGACGGCGCGAATCGTCCCGTAGCTTACGGACATCGACCTGCCGCGTGCAGGCCCCGGAGTCCTCGGCGTAACCGCCAAACGAAGAGAGCGCGGCTCCCGGGGAAGCCGCGCTCTCGATCTGCTCTCGCAGGGGAGAGTGAATCGAGGGCTTACTCGCCCGACGATTCCCGGCGGCGCTCGCCGCGGTCGCGGCGGGGGCCGCGGTCGCCGCGATCACCCCGGTCGCTGCGCTCCTCGCGCTCCGGCTCGCCGCGCTCCGCGCGCTCGGCCTTGAGCTTGTCGGTGATGTCCTCGCCGGTCTCCTGATCGACGACCTTCATCGACAGGCGGATCTTGCCGCGCTCGTCGGCGCCCAGGAACTTCACCTTGACCTTCTGGCCTTCCTTGACGACGTCGCCGACCTTGGCGACGCGCTGCGGGGCCAGCTCCGAGAT
This sequence comes from Methylorubrum podarium, assembly GCF_040270385.1. Lineage (NCBI taxonomy): Bacteria > Pseudomonadati > Pseudomonadota > Alphaproteobacteria > Hyphomicrobiales > Methylobacteriaceae > Methylorubrum > Methylorubrum podarium. Next base: position 63,763 of record NZ_JBELQE010000118.1, read on the forward strand.
GTGGACGAGGCCGTCCTTGGCGCCGAAGAAGTTCACGAAGGCGCCGAACTCCATGATCTTGACGATCGTGCCGTCGTAGATCGTGCCCGCCTCCGGCTCGGCGACGATGGAGCGGATCCAGTTATAGGCCGCCTTGATCGCCTTGCCGTCGGAGGAGGCGATCTTCACGACGCCGGTATCCTCGATGTTGATCTTGGCGCCGGTCTTTTCCACGATCTCGCGGATGATCTTGCCGCCGGTGCCGATCACGTCGCGGATCTTGTCGGTGGGGATCTGCATCGTCTCGATGCGCGGCGCGTACTCGCCGAGCTCCGGACGGGCCGCGGTGAGCGCCTGGGCCATCTCGCCGAGGATGTGGGCGCGGCCGTCCTTCGCCTGGGCGAGGGCGACCTTCATGATCTCCTCGGTGATGCCGGCGATCTTGATGTCCATCTGGAGCGAGGTGATGCCCTCGTCCGTGCCGGCCACCTTGAAGTCCATGTCGCCGAGATGGTCCTCGTCGCCGAGGATGTCGGAGAGCACCGCGAAGCGCTCGCCTTCCAGGATCAGGCCCATGGCGATGCCGGCCACCGGACGGCGCAGGGGCACGCCCGCATCCATCAGCGACAGCGAGCCGCCGCAGACCGAGGCCATCGAGGAGGAGCCGTTCGACTCGGTGATCTCGGAGACCACGCGGATCGTGTAGGGGAACTCGTGGGCCGGCGGCAGGACGGGCCGGATCGCGCGCCAAGCGAGCTTGCCGTGGCCGATCTCGCGGCGGCCCGGCGAACCCATGCGGCCGGTCTCGCCGACGGAGTAGGGAGGGAAGTTGTAGTGGAGCAGGAAGCGCTCCTTGTACGTCCCTTCGAGCGCGTCGATGAACTGCTCGTCCTCGCCGGTGCCGAGCGTGGCCACCACCAGCGCCTGGGTTTCGCCGCGGGTGAACATCGCCGAGCCGTGGGCGCGGGGCAGGACGCCGACTTCCGAGACGATCGGGCGGACGGTCTTCACGTCGCGGCCGTCGATGCGGGAGCCGGTGTCGAGGATGTTCCAGCGGACCACCTTCGACTGGGCCTCCTTGAAGGCGGCCTTGACCTTCTCGGGCGAGAACTTCTGCTCGCCCTCGGCCGGGCAGAGGGCGGCGACCACCTTCGCCTTCACGGCGTCGACGGCGGCGTAGCGCTCCTGCTTGACGGTCTTCTTGTAGGCGTCGCGCAGCTCCGCCTCGCAGATGCCGAGGACGGCGGTCTCGACGTCGGCGTTCTCCGGGGGCGAGAAGTCGCGCGGCTCCTTGGCGGCCTTCTCGGCCAGGCGGATGATCGCCTCGATCACCGGCTGGAAGTGCTTGTGGCCGAACATCACGGCCCCGAGCATCACGTCCTCGGAGAGTTCCTTGGCCTCGGACTCGACCATCAGCACCGCGTCCTGGGTGCCGGCGACGACGAGGTCGAGGGTCGATTCGGCGATCTCCGTCACCAGCGGGTTCAGCTTGTAGCCGCCGTTGAGGTAGCCGACGCGGGCCGCGCCGATCGGGCCCATGAACGGCACGCCGGACAGCGTCAGCGCGGCGGAGGCCGCCACCATCGAGACGATGTCGGGATCGTTCTCGAGATCGTGGGAGAGGACGGTGACGACGACCTGGGTGTCGTTGCGCCAGCCCTCGACGAAGAGCGGGCGGATCGGCCGGTCGATCAGGCGGGAGACCAGCGTCTCCTTCTCGCTGGGACGGCCCTCGCGCTTGAAGTAGCCGCCGGGGATGCGGCCCGCGGCGTAGGCGCGCTCCTGGTAGTTCACGGTCAGCGGCATGAAGTCGATGCCGGCCTTGGGCTCCTTGGCCGCGACCACGGTGGCCAGCACGGTGGTCTCGCCGTAGGTGGCGACCACGGCGCCGTCGGCCTGGCGCGCCGTCTTGCCGGTTTCGAGGACGAGCTTGCGGTCGCCCCAGATCAGCTCTTCACGTTGTACGTCGAACATCGGTCTCTTGCCTTCAAACATGCGGTCGGGCGAACCCGGCGCCGCCAGAGGCAAGACGGCGAGACGCTGCTCTTCGAGAAGAGCGTCTCGCGATCCTGCCCTGGCGCCCTTTGCCTTCAAGCCGCCCGGGGGTGGACCGGCCGGGCCCCATGCCCGAACGGTCCGTCTTTCGTTGCCCGCGCTCCCTCGACGTCGAACCGGCGTCCACGTCGACCGAGAGCGCTTGTGAAAACGCGGTCCCGGGGGACCGCGCGATGTGCCTTAGCGGCGGATGCCGAGGCGCTCGATGAGGGAGCGGTAGCGCCCCTCTTCCTTGCGCTTCAGGTAGTCGAGCAGCGAGCGGCGCTGCGAGACCAGCTTCAGGAGGCCGCGGCGGGAGTGGTTGTCCTTGCCGTGGGTCTTGAAGTGGGCGGTCAGGTTGCTGATCCGCTCGGTGAGGATGGCGATCTGGACCTCCGGCGAGCCGGTGTCCTTGTTGCCCTGGGCGTATTCCTTGATGAGCGCGGTCTTGCGCTCTGCCGTGATCGACATCGCAGTCCTTTCGGAGGGAAGTTTGGGTCGGAAGGCGCCGCCCATGAAAGGGAAGGGCACCTTGGAAAAACCTGCGGTCGGGCCGGTGCCGGGATGTCGTCCAGCACGGTCAGCCGCAAGCGGCACAAGCCCCGCCCGTCGGCCGGGTCGAGGCGGCGCGGACCATACACGAAACCGTGGGAAGTGCCAGTGCCGCCGCCCGCTCGGTCGGCTTCCGCTTCATACTGCCTCACGACCGGCGCGGATTTCGCGTTGCCGGCCGTGATCCGTTCCAGGCGCGCGAGACCCCATGCCGCTTTTTGCCCCCGGTGCCCGCAAGCCCATCGCCGCCCTCCTCGCCGATGAGTCCGGCACCGGCGGCCCGTCGCTGGCGAAAAACCTCTCCGCCTTCAGCCTCGTCTGCATCGGCGTCGGGGCGACGGTCGGGGCGGGGATCTTCGTGCTCACCGGCACGGCGGCGGCCAACTTCGCCGGGCCGGGCCTGATGCTGTCCTTCGTGCTCGGCGCGGTCGCGAGCGGGCTGGTGGCGCTCTGCTACGCGGAACTCGCCGCGATGATCCCCGTGGCCGGCTCGACCTATTCCTACACCTACGCGACGCTCGGGGCGCTGCCCGCCTGGATCATCGGCTGGGACCTCGTGCTCGAATTCGCCATGGCCGCGGCGACCATCGCTGTCGGCTGGTCGGGCTACGCGCAGAGCCTGCTGGCCGATATGGGCCTGCGCTTGCCGGCGGCGCTCGCCGCGGCGCCGGGGGAGGGCGGACTCGTGAATGGGCCGGCGGCCCTGATCACGCTGGCACTGACCGCGCTGCTGATGCGCGACAACCGCACCGCCGCCCGCACCAACGCCCTGCTGGTGGCGCTGAAGGTCGCGATCATCCTCGCCTTCCTCGGCCTCGGCGTGGGGCACCTCCGGCCCGAACTGTGGCACCCGCTGGTGCCGGCGAACGAGGGCACGTTCGGCGCCTTCGGCTGGAGCGGCGTCTTTCGCGGGGCCGGCGTGGTGTTCTTCGCCTATGTCGGCTTCGAGACCATCTCGACGGCGGCGGGCGAGACCCGCGACCCGCAGCGGGACGCGCCGGTGGGGCTGCTCGGCGCGCTCGCCGTCACCGCGGCGCTCTACGTGGCGGTGGCCGCCGTGCTCACCGGCCTCGTGCCCTATCGCGAGCTCGACGTGGCCGATCCGATCGCCAAGGCGATGGCGGTGACGGGGCTGCCCGGCTTCTCGGCCGCGATCAAGCTGGGGGCGCTGATCGGGATCACCACGGCGGCGCTCACCGCGCTCTACGGGCAGGCGCGGATCTGCTACGCCATGGCCCGCGACCGCATGCTGCCGGATGCCTTTGCGCGCATCGGCGCAACGAGCCGGACGCCGTTCGTCGCGCAGGGTCTCATCGGGCTCGCCACCGCCGTCGTGGCGGCGCTGGTGCCGATCACCGTTCTCGGCGAACTCGTCAGCATCGGCACGCTGTTCGCGTTCATCCTCGTCTGCGTCAGCGTGCTGGTCCTGCGCCGGACAGAGCCGGAGCGGGCGCGGCCCTTCCGCGTGCCGGGCGGCCCCGTCGTGCCGGCGCTCGGCATCCTCGCCTGCCTCGCCCTGATGGCGAGCCTGCCCGGCGACACCTGGCTGCGGCTGCTGGTCTGGCTCGGCCTCGGGCTGGCGATCTGGTTCGGCTATGCCCGTCGGCGCGTTGGCCAGGATCCGGGTTTCGAAAGGACGAGTCCTTTCGCGGGTCCAGGGCAGAGCCCTGGTTGAAGGGAAGCCGGGGTTCCACCCCGGCGCCCCGCCAAAGGGATGATCCCTTTGGAATCCCGCCCTCAGTACGAGCGGTGCTGGCCCGCGGCGCGGCCGCCGCCGTAGCGGCGGCGCAGGTAGGCGATGGCCTTGGGCAGGAGGAAGACGACGAGGATCTGGCGCAGGATCGAGCGCATCCGATTGGACTCCGTGTCGAGGATTCAGGACGTGGAGTTCAAATGCCCGGAGGGGCGTGAGCGTTCCCGGCTCACAACTCCAGCGACAGCGTGACGGGCACGTGGTCCGACGGCTTGTCCCAGCCGCGTGCCGCGCGGAAGACTTCGACGTGACGCACGGTGCCGGCGAGATCCGGCGAGACCCAGGCGTGGTCGAGCCGCCTTCCCTTGTTGGCGAGGTCCCAGTTCGGCGAGCGGTAGCTCCACCACGTGTAGATCTTTTCCGGCTCCGGGGTGAGGAGCCGGGCTGCGTCGATCCAACCGGCCTCCCCGCGCAGCGTTTCCAGCGCCTCGGTCTCGACGGGGGTGTGGCTCACCACGTCGAGGAGCTGCTTGTGCGACCAGACGTCGTGCTCCAGCGGCGCCACGTTGAGGTCGCCCACTAGGATCGCCGGGCCGGAGACGCGCCGGCCGCCCCAGGCGCGCAGTTCTCCCAGGAAGTCGAGCTTGTGCGCGAATTTCGGGTTGAGGTCGCGGTGGGGCACGTCGCCGCCCGCCGGCACGTAGAAATCGTGCAGCACGATCCCCGCCGCCGGCCCCGCCTCCGGTCCGAGCACCGCCGAGATGTGGCGCGCATCCGCCCGCTCGCAGAAGCTCATGACGTCGCGGGTGAGCAGGGGAAAGCGCGAGACGATCGCGACGCCGTTATAGCCCTTCTGCCCGGCGAAGACGATGTGCTCGTAGCCCGAGCCCTCGAACGCCTTGAGCGGAAACAGCTCGTCGGGGCACTTGGTCTCCTGCAGGCAGAGCACGTCCGGCCGCGCCTCCTTCAGGAAGCGCAGCACGGACTCGATGCGCAGGCGCACCGAGTTGATGTTCCAGGTCGTGACGGTGAGGCGCACGGGGATTGCCTGAGGAGCGTGGCGGGGACGGCCGCCCCGTTAGCCCAACCCGGACGGCGCGTAAAACCGTCAGGCCGCGGCGGCTTCCTCCTCCAGGGCGAGGCCGTGCAGCACGGCGCAGAGCTTGTCCCCCGTCATTCGCGAGAGGTCGAAGCCGCTCTCGCCGGCCAAGTCGCCGTAGCGGGCGGCGTCGGCCTGGGAGGCGCCGACGAAGGCCATCGACCATTCGGTGAAGAGCCGCGTCTCCACCGCCTCGAAGGCGAGCAGCGAGACCTCGCCGTGGCGCTCGTCCTGCTGAATGCGCTCGAAGGTCGACTCGACCGCCTCGCCCGGCCCTTCCAGCACCTGGGCGAAGCAGCCGGCGTTGAACATCAGTGCCCCGGTCACGCCGACGCGGGCGTTGTTGGCGCGGCTCACGGCGAGGATGCCGCGGATCGTCTCGTTCATCGCCGCCGGGGCGCCGGTCACCCGGTTGCGGCTGTAATAGACGAGGCGGCGCAGGTTCTGCGTCGGGGAGTCGTGACTGGCGTCTTGGCTCATGGAGGGCTCCGGGATCAGGCGGGAGAGACGGCGGTGGGGGGCGACAGCAGGGCGGCGGCCTGCGCGGCCGGCATCGGGCGCCCGGTCAGGTAGCCCTGGACCTCCGTGCAGCCCTCGGCGCGGATGGCGTCGAGCTGCGTCGGCGTCTCGACGCCCTCCGCGGTGGTGCGCATGCCGAGGCTGGCCCCGAGCCGGGCGATCGCCCGCACGATCGCGCCGCACTCGGCGTTGTCCTCCATGCCGCGGACGAAGGACTGGTCGATCTTGATCTTGTCGAAGGGGAATTTCTGCAGGTAGCTCAGGGACGAGTAGCCGGTGCCGAAATCGTCCATCGAGATCTTCACGCCGAGCGCGCGCAGGCCGTTGAGCACGTCGAGCACGCTGTCGGTGTTCTCGAGAAGCGCGCCCTCGGTGATCTCCAGCTCGAGCCGGGCCGGATCGAGGCCGGTCTGGGCCAGCACGTTCATCACCGTCTCGACCAGCTTGCCGCCGCGGAACTGCACGGGGGAGAGGTTCACGGCGATCGACGCGGGTTGCGACCAGCCGGCCGCCTCGCGGCAGGCGGCGCGCAGGGCCCACTCGCCGATGCCGACGATGACGCCGATCTCCTCGGCGAGCGGGATGAACAGGGCCGGGGAGACCGGGCCGCGCTCGGGATGGTTCCAGCGCAGCAGGGCCTCGAAGCCGGTCACCTGCCCGGTCTCCAGCCGGATCTGCGGCTGGAAGGCGAGGTCGAACTGCTTGAGGGCGAGCGCCCGGCGCAGGTCGATCTCCAGGCTGCGGCGCGCCTGCATCTGCGCGTTCATCGCCGGCTCGAAGAAGCGGTAGGTGCCCCGGCCCTCGGCCTTGGCACGGTAGAGCGCGAGGTCGGCGTGCTTGAGGAGGTCGTCGGCGTCGCGACCGTCGGCGGGGGCGATGGCGACGCCGACGCTGACGCCGACATTGAGCATGTGGCCGTCGACGACGTAGGTCCGGCCGACCAGATCGACGAGGCGGCGCGCCAGGGCCTCGGCGGCCTGCGGCTGCTCGGCGCCGGCCTGGAGGATGGCGAACTCGTCGCCGCCGAGCCGCGCCACCACGTCCTCGCGGCGGGTGGCCTTGCGCAGGCGCTCGGCGACCTTGCGCAGGAGCGCGTCGCCGACCGGGTGGCCGAGGGTGTCGTTGACCGCCTTGAACCGGTCGAGGTCGAGCATCAGCACCGCGAGCGGCGCGCCCGTCCCCGCCGCCTCGGCGAGCGCCGCGTCGAGGCGATCGTGCAGGCCGACGCGGTTGCACAGGCCGGTGAGCGGCTCCTGCCGGGCCAGGGCGGCGCCGCGGAGCTGCTCGGTCACGTCCTCGAAGGTGAGGGCGAAGCCGCCGGCCGAGAGCGGCGCCAGCGCCGCCTCGACGCGGCGGTCGCCGCCGAGGGTGAGGCGGGACCGGACGGGGCGGGCGGTGCGCAGCGCTTCCGGAAGAAGCCCGCCCTCCGCCTCCGCGCCGCCGAAGGCCGCGAGCAGAGCGGGCAGCGAGAGCCCGGCCGGCACGGCGCAGGAGAGCAGCGCCGCCGCGCGGGCGTTGGCGAAGGTCACCGTGCCGGCGGCGTCGAGCAGGACGAGCGGCACGGCCATCTCGGCGAGCGCCGCCTCGAACGGTGGGATGGCCGGAATCGAGAGAGCGGGGAGGGCGGACATTCGGCCGGGCAGCGTTCCGTTGAAGCCGCCCCGCGTGGGCGGCCCGCCCATTGGGCGGCCGGCCCCTCAAGGAAACCTTAAATCAAGTGCTCCGCGGCGCGTATTCGCGCGATTATTGGCAGAAACGTGAGGCCCATAACATAGGATGCGACAAGACGTTCCGTGATTTTTACAGCGGGATTCAACCCATGTTGTCGCCGACCTTGGCGCTCTTGTTCCGTGTCCTGCCGGACACCGTCCTCACGTGCCGTCGGACGACATGCCCCGGCGCTTCGGTGCGGTTCCGCGGTGAGGGCCGTCGGGGGCGCCGGACCACGGCGCCCGAACCCGATGTCAGGGGTTCTGGCTCTCGATCTGGCGCTGCATCGCCTTGTCCTCGGCGCGGCCGTAATTGATGAAGAACAGCGATCCGTCGACCGCCTTGCCCTTCTGCAGGTTCGAGAGCTGCACGGTGGTGAGGTAGCCCTGCGGGTCGGTGATCCGCCACTGCGACAGGGTCTTCATCTCGGCGTCGAAGAAGAGCTGGATCTTCGAGGTGCCGCCGAGCGTCGAGCGGTCCTCCAGGGCGATGCGCACGCCGCCCGGATCGTTGGTGACCTCCGTCACGGTCAGGTCGCGGGCGAGGTCGATCTTGTCCCGCAGCAGGAATTTCAGCGGCGTCTGCGAGATGAAGTAGAGATCCTGCGTGTTCAGCTTGCGGTCGCGCACCGCGACCGAGGTGCCGTCGGCCACCACTTCGAGCGGGGAGGGCTGGTCGTACTCGAAGCGCAGGCGCCCGGGCTTGGCGAGCGTCAGCTTGCCGCCGATGCGGCGCCCGTCGGCGCCGATCTGGATGAACGAGCCGGTCAGCGTCTGGAAGCCGTTGAAGTAGCCGTTGGCCGCCGCGACCACGGTCGCCGGGTCGGCGTCCTGCAGCGAGGCGCCGAGATTGGGCGCCCCCACCGCCGCGACCCGCGTGCCGGCCGGGGCGGCGGGCGTCGCCGGAGCGCCGGGCTTGGCCGCCGCCTTGAGGCTGCCGGTCTTCTCGGCGGGTTTTTCCGAAGGCTTCTCCGCCGTCTTGTCCGCCCCCTTGTCCGCGCCTTTGGCGGGCTTCTGCGCCGCCTTCTTGGCCGGGGCCTGGGCAGCCTCCGGCGCGGGCGAGGCGGCCGGGGGCGGCGCCGGCTCCTCCTTGCGGCCGAACAGGCCGTCGAGGAAGGACGAGACCTGGGCATTCGCCGGAAGCGGCTGGAGCGCCAGCGCGGCGACCACGAGCAGCGGACCGGCGGCGGGGCGGAGGCGTCGGCCAGTCATCGTGTGGGCATCTCCGAAAGCGTGCGGGCGCGCGGGGCTCTTGCCATCCCGGTGGGGCTCTTGCCGTCCCGGTGCGGACGCGCCTGGCGGCGGAGCGTCCGGATTCGTGTCGGGCGATAGAGCCGGCCCCTGTGGCGAATATGCGACGGGGGCCGGCTTTGCGCGGTTCACTCGTCGTCGTAGCCGCCGGAGGGGGCGCCCGCGAGACCCTCGACCAGGATCTCGCGTTTCCCGGCGTGGTTGGCCGGTCCGACGATCCCCTCGATCTCCATCCGCTCCATGATCGAGGCAGCGCGGTTGTAGCCGATCTGCAGGCGGCGCTGGATGTAGCTCGTCGAGGCCTTGCGGTCGCGCAGGACCACGGCGATGGCCTGCTCGTAGAGCTCGCCACCCTCGGCGCCGGCGGTCGCCGCGAAGGCGCCGATGTCGAAGACCGGGGCGTCGGCCTCCTCGGCGTCCGCGAAGTCGTCCTTCTCGGCCTTCGCCGCGCGCGCGCCCTTGGCCGGCTTCTCCGGCTGGTCGGACGAGCCGTCGTCGGCCGTGACCGCCTCCAGATAGGAGGGGCGGCCCTGGCGCTTGAGGTGGGCGACCACCGTCTCGACCTCCGAGTCCGAGCAGAACGGCCCGTGCACCCGCGTCGTGCGTCCGCCGCCGGCCATGAACAGCATGTCGCCCTGACCCAGAAGCTGCTCCGCGCCCATCTCGCCCAGGATCGTGCGGCTATCGATCTTGCTCGTCACCTGGAAGGAGA
>NZ_JBELQE010000119.1:0-45141 GCF_040270385.1 Methylorubrum podarium
GTGCCGGATCGAGCGCGGCGGTGCCGTCTGCACCACCCCCACCCCGAACCCCTCCCCACAAGGGGGAGGGGACAGGCCATGTCCTGACCGAAGCGATCAACCGGAAACCCGATCACACGGTCGGGGCGACGCCCGCGGCCTCGAACCGCCCCGTGAAGCTCACCCGGTGATGCGGGCTGCGGCCCCGCGCGATCAGGCCGGCGAGGTGGGCGGCGGTGCCGTAGCCGGCGTTGCGCTCCCAGGCATAGGCCGGATGGCGCAGCGCCAGCCGACGCATCAGCGCGTCGCGAAACGTCTTGGCGACGATGGAGGCGGCGGCGATCTGCGGCACGAGGCGGTCGCCGCCGACCACCGCCCGGCAGGGCTGGCTCAGGCCGGGGATCGCGTCGCGCCCGTCCACCAGCACGGTCGCGTCGAGGCCGAGACCGGCCACCGCCCGGCGCATGGCGTCGAGGGTCGCGGCCCGCACGTTCACCCGGTCCACCAGCGCCCGCGAACCCGCCGCGAGGGACACCCGCGCATGCGCCCGGATCAGCGGCGTCAGCGCCTCGCGCGCGGCGCGGTCGAGGCGCTTGCTGTCGTCGAGCCGGGTCAGGATCTCGGGCGGGAAGGCGAGGGGATCGAACCAGATCGCGGCCACCATCACCGGCCCGCACAGCGCGCCGCGCCCAACCTCGTCGCAGCCGATCACCGCCGGGTAGCGCGCCGCCAGCGCGGGATCGAACGGGCGGATCGCTTTTTCGGATTTCGGTCGGGGCGCCATGCGCCGATCTTCGCATTCCCGCCCCCGCCGGTCATCCCGGCCGGGGTGAAAACCGGCGGACAAAGCGTTCCGCGACGGGACGAGGATCAGCCGGGGCGGGCGAGAGCGGCGGCGCTCGGGCGTCCGGCGGAGCGCCGGACCGGCCCCACCGCGTGCGCGGTCGCGATGTTGTCGTAGAACTGGCGCGCGCTCTCGGCCCAGGTGTAGCGCAGCGCCTCCGCCCGGCAGCGCGCCCGCGGGATCGTGAGCGCCGCCAAGGCGGCCGCGCGCAGGTCCCCGTCGAGGGCGCCCGCCCCCGTGCCGCCGATGACGTCGAGGGGTCCGGTGACCGGGAACGCCGCCACCGGCAGGCCCGAGGCCAGGGCTTCGAGCAGCACGATGCCGAAGGTGTCGGTCAGGCTCGGGAAGACGAAGGCGTCCGCGCTCGCGTAGACCCGCGCCAGCGCCTCGCCGGTGAGCGCGCCCAAAAAATGCGCGTCGGGCGCCAGCGCCTGGAGCCGGGTCCGGTCCGGCCCGTCGCCGACCACGACCTTGGAGCCCGGCAGGTCGAGGGCGAGGAAGGCGGCGAGGTTTTTTTCGACCGCCAGCCGCCCGACCGAGAGGAAGATCGGGCGCGGTAGGTCGGGGAAGACGTTCTCGTCGCGGGGGCGGAACAGGTCGGTGTCGACGCCCCGCGTCCAGCGCATCAGGTTCGTGAAGCCGCGCCCCGCCAGCTCGCGCTCCAGCGAGGGCGTGCTGACCATGGTGCCGCTTGCCGCCGCGTGGAAGCGGCGCAGCCACGCGTAGCTCCAGGCCTCCGGCACGGGCGCGCGGGCGGCGAGGTACTCGGGAAAGCGGGTGTGGTAGCTCGTGGTGAAGGCCTGACCCCGCGACAGGCAGGCGGCGCGCACCGCGTGGCCGATCGGGCCTTCGGTGGCGATGTGCACGTGGGTCGGCGCGAGCCGCTCCCAGCGGGACAGCACCCGCCGCCGGGTGACGAGGGAGAGCCGGATCTCGGAATAGCCCGGCATCGGCAGGGAGGCGAAGTCCGCCGGGGTCAGCATCAGCGGCTCGACGCCGAGGCCGGCGGCGGCTTCGGCCATGCGCTCCACGGAGCGGACCACGCCGTTGACCTGCGGGTGCCACGCATCGGTCGCGAGCAGCAGCCTCATCCCAGCCTCATCCCAGCCTCATGGCAGCCTCAGGGGGATCCCGTCGCTCGGCTCAGGCGACGGCGCGGCGGATCTCGGGTTCGAAGCTGTCCGCGGCCCGGCGCTCGCGCAGCATGGTCGGGTAGTGCAGCACCTCCATGCGGCCGTCGTAGTGCTCGACGATGCCGGTGCAGGATTCCACCCAGTCGCCGGTGTTGAGGTAGGTCAGGCCCTCGACCTCGCGGTGGGCGGCGTGGTGGATATGGCCGCAGATCACCCCGTCCGCCCCCTGGCGCCGGGCCTCGCTCGCGAGGAAGGTCTCGAACTGGCCGATGAAGTTGACCGCGTTCTTCACCTTGAGCTTGGCCCAGGCCGAGAGCGACCAGTAGGCGAGCCCGAGGCGGCGGCGCACGCGGTTGACCACGGTGTTGATGGTGAGCGCCGTGGTGTAGGCCCAGTCGCCCAGATGCGCGAGCCACTTGGAGTGGCGCACCACCATGTCGAACTGGTCGCCGTGGATGACGAGGTAGCGCTTGCCGTCGGCCGCCACGTGGACCCGGCTGTCGGCGATCTCGATGCCGCCGAAGGTCATGCCGATATAGTCGCGCAGGAACTCGTCGTGGTTGCCGGGCACGTAGACGACGTGGGCGCCCTTGCGCACCTTGCGCAGCAGCTTCTGCACCACGTCGTTGTGCGCCTGCGGCCAGTACCAGCCCGAACGGAGCTGCCATCCGTCGACGATGTCGCCGACGAGGTAGATCGTATCGGCATCGACGTCGCGCAGGAAATCGAGCAGCAGGGCCGCCTGGCAGCCCTTCGTGCCGAGGTGAAGGTCGGACAGGAACAGCGTCCGAACGCGGATGGTCGATTCCGGATCTTGGGACACGGGCGCCTCCGGCTCCACACAACCGCATCGCGACGGGGAAGAGCCAAATCGCATTCCGATCTCAGTTTGATGACGGCACCACGCATCATCCTGCCGGCACCGAGCGTCCGGACCGTTGCCCGGGGCCGGCCACCGGTCCGGTCCCGGCCCGCCGCAGACCCCGCCCGCGGCCCGCGCATGCGAAAATCTTTTTGTTTTTCAATTCAGTTTTTTCCGTTTTCCATTCCCAGGCAGGGGGGGCATAACGGCGGCCAAGGTCATCCGCCGCGCGTGCCTCGCGCTTGCGCAACGGCACCCGGCAGAGGTGCGGGCAGGGGTACGGGGATGGCCGCGACGGATGGGAGCGCTGGACAATCAGCAGGAGCGCGCTTCAATGCGGCGCTGGGCTGACGCATCGAGGGTTCGGTCCTCTGGAGGCGACCGGCGTGGCTGCACGCGCCGCGACGCGGGCGGCCCGACGGCCGGCTCGCCGCTCCGGGACGATCAACGATCCGACATCACGGTGGTATGGTCCCGGCCCGCGCGAGGCCCTTTGCGCGCGGCTTTGCGGCGGGACTGAGGACGTTTCGCGGCGGGCTCGCACCCGCTACCAGGATCGGGCGGGAGCGCGGCCGCGAAGGGCCGGCCCGCCCAGAACGACTTGATTGGAGGAAACTTTCATGGCGGCAACGAGACGTCCGGGACGCAACCACCTGTTCGTTCCCGGCCCGACCAACATCCCGGACCGGGTGATGCGCGCCATGATGGTGCAGTCCGAGGACCACCGCTCGGTCGACTTCCCGTCGCTGACGAAGCCGCTGTTCGAGGACACCAAGAAGGTGTTCGGCTCGACCGACGGCACGATCTTCCTGTTCCCGGCCTCCGGCACCGGCATCTGGGAATCGGCGCTGACCAACACGCTCGCCCGCGGCGACAAGGTGCTGACCTCCCGCTACGGCCAGTTCAGCCACCTCTGGATCGACATGGCCCAGCGCCTCGGCCTGGACGTCATCGTCCAGGAGGAGGAGTGGGGCACCGGCGCCAAGCCCGAGAAGATCGAGGAGGTCCTGCGTGCCGACAAGGGGCACGAGATCAAGGCCGTCATGGTGGTCCATAACGAGACCGCGACCGGCGTGACCTCGAACATCGGCGCCGTGCGCAAGGCGATCGACGCCGCCGGCCACCCGGCCATGCTGTTCGTCGACGGCGTGTCCTCGATCGGCTCGCTGCCGTTCTACGCCGACGAGTGGAAGGTCGACTGCGCCATCGCCGGCTCGCAGAAGGGCCTGATGCTGCCCGCCGGCCTCGGCGTGATCTGCGTCAGCCAGAAGGCGCTCAAGGCCGCCGAGGGCTCGTCCGGCCGCAACGACCGGCTCGCCCGCGTCTACTTCGACTGGGAAGACCACAAGAAGCAGAACCCGACCGGCTACTTCCCCTACACCCCGCCGCTGCCGCTGCTCTACGGCCTGCGCGAGGCGCTCGCCTGCCTGTTCGAGGAAGGGCTGGAGAACGTCTACCACCGCCACGCCGTGCTCGGCGAGGCGACCCGCCAGGCCGTCGCGGCCTGGGGCCTGAAGACCTGCGCCAAGTCGCCGGAGTGGAACTCCGACACCGTCACCGCCATCCTGGCGCCCGAGGGTGTGGACGCGGCCAAGATCATCAAGCACGCCTACGTGCGCTACAACCTCGCGCTCGGCGCCGGCCTGTCCCAGGTCGCGGGTAAGGTGTTCCGCATCGGCCACGTCGGCGATCTCAACGAGCTGTCGCTGCTCGGCGCGATCGCCGGTGCCGAGATGTCGCTCCTCGACAACGGCGTGAAGGTGACGCCGGGCTCGGGCGTGGCCGCGGCCTCCAGCTACCTGCGCGAGAACCCCCTCTCGAAGTCCTGATTTTTTTGGTGAGCGGCGCCGGTTCCAACGGCGCCGCTTCCGCTAAGTAGAGAAAGGCGCCCCGCCCGGCGTCCGGCCTGCCGGCCGCTGCGCGGGAGACGCTTCGAGACAGGTGAGGAAACGGGGCCGGCGTCACGCCCGCCGGTCGATCCGGAAGGGGTCCAGAATGACAAAGAAAGTCGTCTTCCTCGATCGCGAGTCGCTCGACGCGACCGTGCGCGAATTCAACTTCCCGCACGAGTACAAGGAATACGAGTCGACCTGGACGCCGGAGGAGATCGTGGAGCGCCTTCAGGGCGCCGAGATCGCGATCATCAACAAGGTGCCGATGCGGGCCGACACGCTGAAGCAGCTTCCCGACCTGAAGCTGATCGCGGTGGCCGCCACCGGCACGGACGTCGTCGACAAGGCCGCCGCCAAGGCGCAGGGGGTCACGGTCGTCAACATCCGCAACTACGCCTTCAACACCGTGCCCGAGCACGTGGTCGGCCTGATGTTCGCGCTCCGCCGCGCGATCGTGCCCTACGCCAATTCCGTGCGCCGGGGTGATTGGAACAAGTCGACCCAGTTCTGCTACTTCGACTACCCGATCTACGACATCGCCGGCTCGACGCTCGGCATCATCGGCTACGGCGCGCTCGGCAAGTCGATCGCCAAGCGGGCGGAAGCCCTCGGCATGAAGGTGCTGGCCTACGACGTGTTTCCGCAGGACGGGCTGGTGGATCTCGACACGATCCTCACCCAGTCCGACGTCATCACGCTCCACGTGCCGCTCACTCCCGACACCAAGAACATGATCGGGGCCGAGCAGCTCAAGAAGATGAAGCGCTCGGCGATCCTCATCAACACCGCCCGCGGCGGGCTCGTGGACGAGGCGGCCCTGCTCCAGGCGCTCAAGGACGGCACCATCGGCGGCGCCGGCTTCGACGTGGTGGCCCAGGAGCCGCCGAAGGACGGCAACATCCTCTGCGAGGCGGACCTGCCGAACCTGATCGTCACCCCGCACGTGGCCTGGGCGAGCAAGGAAGCGATGCAGATCCTCGCCGACCAGCTCGTGGACAACGTCGAGGCCTTCGTCGCGGGCAAGCCGCAGAACGTCGTCGAGGCGTAGGGCCCACCACCCCGGTCGTCATTCCGGGGCCGCGCAGCGGAACCCGGACCCGAAGGGACCCGCCGGAGGCGTGCCATCCACGACGCGGCACGACGGATCGGTGCTCGTCGCCGCATCACGGGTGGCTTCCGGGTTCGCTTGTCAGCGCCCCGGAATGACGATTTGAATCGGTGGCCCCGGTGCCACTCAAGGAAGCGCTCCGCGCCTCGCGCGGACACCGACTCTCAGAGGAACCATGTCCAAGAAGCTGCTCTTCCAGTTCGACACCGATCCCACGCCGAGCGTGTTCGACGTCGTCGTCGGCTATGACGGCGGTGCCGACCACATCACCGGCTACGGCAACGTCACGCCCGACAACGTCGGCGCCTATGTCGACGGCACGATCTACACCCGCGGCGGCAAGGAGAAGCAGTCGACGGCGATCTTCGTCGGCGGCGGCGACATGGCGGCCGGCGAGCGGGTCTTCACGGCGGTGAAGAAGCGCTTCTTCGGCCCGTTCCGCGTCTCCTGCATGCTGGATTCGAACGGCTCCAACACGACCGCCGCCGCGGGCGTGGCGCTCGTCGTCAAGGCGGCGGGCGGCTCGGTGACGGGCAAGAAGGCCGTGGTGCTCGCGGGCACCGGCCCCGTCGGGATGCGCTCCGCCGCGCTCCTCGCCCTCGAGGGGGCCGAGGTCGTGCTGTGCGGGCGCAAGCTCGACAAGGCCCAGGCCGCGGCCGATTCCGTGAACAAGCGCTTCAAGGTCAACGTCGCCGCGGCCGAGACCCCGGACGACGCCTCGCGCTCCGAGGTGGTGAAGGGCGCGCATCTCGTCTTCACCGCCGGCGCGATCGGCCTCGAATTGCTGCCGCAGGCGACGTGGCAGAACGAGGCCTCGATCGAGATCGTGGCCGACTACAACGCCCAGCCGCCGCTCGGCATCGGCGGGATCGACGCGACCGACAAGGGCAAGGAGTACGGCGGCAAGCGCGCCTTCGGTGCGCTCGGCATCGGCGGCTTGAAGCTCAAGCTGCACCGCGCCTGCGTCGCCAAGCTGTTCGAGTCGAGCGAAGGCGTCTTCGACGCGGAAGAGATCTACAAGCTGGCCAAGGAAATGGCCTGACCACGCAGGGACGACCGGGCAGCGCCGGCATCGCCGGTGCTGCCCCGCTCAAGCAAGAATCACGAGGGGAGGAACCCATGGCCGGCAACGAGACGATCGAAACATTCCTCGACGGTCTGGCGAGTTCGGCCCCGACCCCCGGCGGCGGCGGGGCCGCCGCGATCTCCGGCGCCATGGGCGCGGCCCTGGTCTCGATGGTCTGCAACCTCACCATCGGCAAGAAGAAGTACGTCGAGGTCGAGGCCGACCTGAAGCAGGTGCTGGAGAAGTCGGAAGCCCTGCGCCGCACGCTCACCGGCATGATCGCCGACGACGTGGAAGCCTTCGACGCGGTGATGGGCGCCTACGGGCTGCCGAAGAACACCGACGAGGAGAAGGCTGCCCGCGCCGCCAGGATCCAGGAAGCCCTCAAGACCGCGACCGACGTGCCGCTCGCCTGCTGCCGCGTCTGCCGCGAGGTGATCGATCTGGCCGAGATCGTCGCCGAGAAGGGCAATCTCAACGTCATCTCCGATGCCGGCGTCGCGGTGCTCTCGGCCTATGCCGGCCTGCGCTCGGCCGCGCTCAACGTCTACGTCAACGCCAAGGGCCTGGACGACCGCGCCTTCGCCGACGAGCGGCTGAAGGAGCTGGAGACCCTGCTGGCGGAGGCCGGCGCGCTCAACGAGCGGGTCTACGAGACGGTGAAGGCCAAGGTGAGCTGAGGCCGAAGGCGGTTCGCGCCCTCGACCGTCATGGCGCGCGAACGCGAAGCGATCCGGGGGCACGACTCCGTCCGGGGAGGTCGCGGGCCGGATTGCTTCGGCCCCGCTTCGCAATTACAGCGTGTGATCGTTTCTCGATTCCGGACCTGATCCCGGGGTGCCGGCAAGCGGCCTCGCAGGATCCTCGAGCGAGGCCTACGCTTGGCTCCGGGACGTCGGGACGAGGGGCGAGTCGGACCAACATTGCCGGGCCGCGCGTACGGCTAGGGGCCTGTCGTCTCCACTTTAGAAGCCCGCTAAGTCTCTGACGGGCAAGCAAACTGAAGTGTAAGAGAAGAAAAAATTGAGAGCTGACCCGCTTCCCGAAAAGTAATTTTTCCGCGAAGGTTGGCCCAACAAGAACGACGGAAACGCCAAGGAGGTCTCGATGGACGTTCACGAGTACCAAGCCAAGGAGCTGCTCGCGAGCTTCGGAGTCGCCGTGCCGAAGGGCGCCGTGGCCTTCAGCCCGGATCAGGCGGTCTACGCCGCGACCGAACTCGGCGGCTCGTTCTGGGCGGTGAAGGCCCAGATCCATGCCGGCGCCCGCGGCAAGGCCGGCGGAATCAAGCTCTGCCGCACCTACAACGAGGTCCGCGACGCCGCCCGCGACCTGCTGGGCAAGCGCCTCGTCACCCTTCAGACCGGTCCCGACGGCAAGCCGGTCCAGCGCGTCTACGTCGAGACCGCCGACCCGTTCGAGCGCGAGCTCTATCTCGGCTACGTCCTCGACCGGAAGGCCGAGCGCGTCCGCGTCATCGCCTCCCAGCGCGGCGGCATGGATATCGAGGAGATCGCCGCCAAGGAGCCGGAGGCGCTGATCCAGGTGGTGGTCGAGCCGGCGGTCGGCCTGCAGCAGTTCCAGGCCCGCGAGATCGCGTTCCAACTCGGCCTCAACATCAAGCAGGTCTCGGCCGCGGTGAAGACCATCATGAACGCCTACCGGGCGTTCCGCGACTGCGACGGCACCATGCTGGAGATCAACCCGCTCGTCGTCACCAAGGACGACCGGGTGCTGGCGCTCGACGCCAAGATGTCCTTCGACGACAACGCCCTGTTCCGCCGCCGCAACATCGCGGACATGCACGACCCGTCGCAGGGGGATCCCCGCGAGGCCCAGGCCGCCGAGCACAATCTCAGCTATATCGGCCTCGACGGCGAGATCGGCTGCATCGTCAACGGCGCCGGGCTCGCCATGGCGACCATGGACATGATCAAGCACGCGGGCGGTGAGCCGGCGAACTTCCTGGACGTGGGCGGCGGCGCCTCGCCGGACCGCGTCGCCACGGCCTTCCGCCTCGTCCTGTCGGACCGCAACGTGAAGGCGATCCTCGTCAACATCTTCGCCGGCATCAATCGCTGCGACTGGGTCGCGGAGGGCGTGGTGAAGGCCGCCCGCGAGGTCAAGATCGACGTGCCCCTGGTGGTGCGGCTCGCCGGCACGAATGTCGAGGAGGGCCAGAAGATCCTCGCCGAGAGCGGGCTCGACCTCATCACCGCCGACACCCTGACGGACGCCGCGCGCAAGGCCGTCGAGGCCTGCCACGGCGCCAAGCACTGACGAAGGAGGGAGGAATCACGCCATGAGCATTCTCATCGACGAGAAGACCCCGATCCTCGTCCAGGGCATCACGGGCGACAAGGGCACCTTCCACGCCAAGGAGATGATCGCCTACGGCTCCAACGTCGTCGGCGGCGTCACCCCCGGCAAGGGCGGCAAGACCCATTGCGGCGTGCCGGTGTTCAACACCGTCAAGGAGGCGGTCGCCGCCACCGGCGCCACCACCTCGATCACCTTCGTGGCGCCCCCCTTCGCGGCGGACGCGATCATGGAGGCGGCCGATGCCGGCCTGAAGCTCGTCTGCTCGATCACCGACGGCATCCCCGCCCAGGACATGATGCGGGTGAAGCGCTACCTGCGGCGCTATCCGAAGGAGAAGCGCACGATGGTGGTCGGCCCGAACTGCGCCGGCATCATCTCGCCGGGCAAGTCGATGCTCGGCATCATGCCCGGCCACATCTACCTGCCCGGCAAGGTCGGCGTGATCTCGCGCTCCGGCACCCTCGGCTACGAGGCCGCGGCGCAGATGAAAGAACTCGGGATCGGCATCTCGACCTCGGTCGGCATCGGCGGCGACCCGATCAACGGCTCCTCCTTCCTCGACCACCTCGCCCTGTTCGAGCAGGACCCGGAGACGGAAGCGGTGCTGATGATCGGCGAGATCGGCGGCCCGCAGGAGGCCGAGGCCTCGGCCTGGATCAAGGAGAACTTTTCCAAGCCCGTGATCGGGTTCGTGGCGGGCCTCACCGCCCCGAAGGGCCGCCGCATGGGCCATGCCGGCGCGATCATCTCGGCGACCGGCGACAGCGCCGCCGAGAAGGCCGAGATCATGAAGTCCTACGGCCTGACGGTCGCGCCCGATCCGGGCTCCTTCGGCCGCACCGTCGCCGACGTGCTCGCCCGCGCGGCGTGACGGCGCGTTTTCGCGACTGACCGGAGCGTATCCCCTCCCCCTTGTGGGGAGGGGTAGGGGTGGGGGTGGTGCAGAAGGCACCGTCGGCGCTCCATCCTGCGCCACCCCCACCTCCGGCTCCTCCCCACAAGGGGGAGGAGAGGCTCCCGGCCGCCACCGACTGCCGTCCCGCAGGCACGCCCGCGGAACTCCGAAAGAACCTCGCCAGGGGGGATCCCATGACCAAGACGCTGCACGCCCGGCCGTCAGCCGCGACCGACTCGACCTTCGCGCCGCCGGTCATCACCGGCACGGCGACCGAGGACGCCCTCGACATCCTGTTCCGCGCCCTCCTCGACGTAGCCCGCCGCCACGATCCCGAATTGGAGGACGTGCTGCACGGCCGCGCCGACATCTCCTCCTTCACCCCCGAGATGCTGGCCCGCGCGCTGCAGGTGCAGGGCATCTGGTTCCAGCTCGTCTCGATCGCCGAGCAGAACGGGGCCATGCGCCGCCGCCGCCACGTCGAGCGCGACCAGGGCCGGGCGGCGCTCAACGGCTCCTTCGCCAAGGTGCTGGCGGAAGCCTCCGCCCGCGGCATCGGTCCGCAGCAGATCCACGCGCTGTTGAAAGACCTGCGCATCCGCCCGACCATCACCGCGCATCCCACCGAGGGCAAGCGCGTGACGGTGCTGGAGAAGCTGCGCCGGATCTACCTCGTGCTGCGCGAGCTGGAGCTGCCGCGCTGGACCGAGCGCGAGCGCAACGGCCTGATGAACGAGCTGCGCGACCAGATCGAGCTGATCTGGATGACCGGCGAGCTGCACCTGGAGAAGGCCACCGTCGAGCGCGAGGTCGCCTGGGGCCTGCACTTCTTCGACGAGACCCTGTTCGAGATGCTGCCGGAGGTGATGGTTTCGCTGGAGGAGAGCCTCGCGCAGTACTATCCCGACGAGACCTTCGAGGTGCCGCCCTTCTTCCAGTTCGGAAGCTGGATCGGCGGCGACCGTGACGGCAACCCCTACGTCACCGCGAGCGTGACCCGCGAGACGCTGCAGCGCAACGCGCTGGCCTCGCTCCGCCGCTACCGCGACGGCATCACCCATCTCGGCCGGGTTCTCTCGATCACCGAGCGCTCGCTGCCGGTGCCCGAGACCTTCCGCAGCGAACTCGCGAGCCTGCTCGCCGAGTCGGGCGACGGCCGGGCGATCGCCAACCGCAACCCCGGCGAGGCCTACCGCCAGTTCCTGTCCTGCGTGCTGCGCAAGCTCGAGGCGACGATCGCCCGCAACAAGGGCGCCCGCTCGGTCGGGCCCGACTATCCGAGCGCGGACGGGCTCATCAACGACCTGCGCATCCTGGAAAAGGGGCTCGCCGACGCCAAGTGCGGCGCGCTCGCCACCGACATCGTGCGCCCCGTGCGCCGCATGGTCGAGATCTTTCGGTTCTCGACCGTCCGCCTGGATCTGCGTGAGAATTCGACGCGCACGACCAAGACGCTGCACGCCCTGTGGAAGCTCCGCAACGGCGACCGCGAGCCGCCGGAACTCGACTCGCCGGCATGGAAGGAGTGGCTGCTCACCGAACTCGCCCGGCCGCGCAACCCGGAGACCGCCTTCGAGGATTTCGCCGACCGGCTGCCGGACGACGCGCGCGAGACGCTCGCCACCTTCGCGCTGGTGGGCGAGATGCGCGACACCCTCGACCGCGAGGCGTTCGGCGCCTTCATCCTGTCGATGACGCGCTCCACCGTCGACGTGCTCGGCGCCTACCTGCTCGCCAAGGAGGCGGGCATCTTCCTCGACGCCACCGGCACCGAGATCTGCCCCCTGCCGATCGTGCCGCTGTTCGAGACGATCGACGACCTGCGCGCCGCGCCCGCCATCATGAAGGAGCTGCTCGGCATCCCCGTGGTGCGGCGCTCCACCCGCTGGCAGGGCGGGGTGCAGGAGGTGATGATCGGCTACTCCGATTCCAACAAGGACGGCGGCTTCATCGCCTCGAACTGGGAGCTCTACAAGGCGCAGGTGCGGCTCACCGTGCTCGGCAACCATCTCGGCGTGCCGATCGCCTTCTTCCACGGCCGCGGCGGCTCGGTCAGCCGCGGCGGCGTGCCGACCCATCGCGGCATCGCCGCCCAGCCGCCCGGCTCGATCCAGGGCCGCTTCCGCATCACCGAGCAGGGCGAGGTCGTCTCGTTCAAATACGCCAACCGCGGCACGGCGGCCTACCAGATGGAGCTGCTGGCGGCCTCCGTCTTCGAGCACGCCCTGCTCTCGGAGGGGAACGGCAACGGCTCGCGCGCCGAACTCGACGACGCGCTGGAGGCGCTGTCGGGCGCCTCGCGGGCGGCCTACGTCAACCTGCTCCAGGCCGAGGGCCTCGTCGATTACTTCCAGGCGGCGAGCCCGCTCGACGAGATATCGCTCCTCAACATCGGCTCGCGGCCCGCGCGCCGCTTCGGCGCCAAGTCGCTCTCCGACCTGCGCGCGATCCCCTGGGTGTTCGCGTGGTCGCAGAACCGGCACGTCATCACCGGCTGGTACGGCGTCGGCTCGGGGCTCAAGAGCTTCATCGACGTGCGCGGGGAACAGGGCGAGGCCCTGCTGCGGCGCATGTTCCGGGAATGCCGGGTGTTCCGCCTCGTCCTCGACGAGGTCGAGAAGACGCTGATGATGGTCGATCTGGAGATCGCCCGCGACTATGCCGGCCTCGTCGAGGACGAGGGCATCCGCGCGCGCATCTTCGGCATGATCGAGCAGGAATACGCGCTCACCCGCGCGATGGTGTTGCGCGTCTCCGGCGACGGCGAACTCGCCCAGCGCTTCCCGCAGTTCAGCGAGCGCCTGCGGGGCCGGTTGCCGACCATCAACCAGGTCAGCCGCGAGCAGGTCGAGCTGCTGCGCCGCTACCGCAGCGAAACCGACGAGGACAAGCGCGAGGCGGTGAAGTCCGCCCTGCTCCTCTCCATCAACTGCATCGCCGTCGGCTTCGGCGCGACTGGATAATGCATACAATCTCGGCGACGTGTCGCGGACCCGGCTGGACGGCCGGACCGGGCGCGCGAGATAGAAGCGCGGCACGCAGGTGACCGCGCACACAACACGACGGTCTCGGAGAACGGAGGAACCACGATGAGCTTCACCCTGATTCAACAGGCGACGCCCCGCCTGCACCGCTCGGAACTCGCGGTTCCCGGCTCGAACCCGACCTTCATGGAGAAGTCGGCCGCCTCGAAGGCCGACGTGATCTTCCTCGACCTCGAGGACGCGGTCGCGCCCGACGACAAGGAGAAGGCGCGCACCAACATCATCCAGGCGCTCAACGACCTGGATTGGGGCAACAAGACCATGATGATCCGCATCAACGGTCTCGACACCCACTACATGTACCGCGACGTCGTCGATATCGTGGAGGCCTGCCCGCGCCTCGACATGATCCTGATCCCGAAGGTCGGCGTGCCGGCCGACGTCTACGCCATCGACGTGCTGGTGACCCAGATCGAGCAGGCCAAGAAGCGCGAGAAGAAGATCGGCTTCGAGATCCTGATCGAGACCGCGCTCGGCATGGCCAATGTCGAGGCGATCGCGACCTCCTCGAAGCGCCTCGAGGCGATGTCCTTCGGCGTCGCCGACTACGCCGCCTCCACCCGCGCCCGCTCCACCGTGATCGGCGGCGTGAACCCCGATTACTCGGTGCTCACCGACAAGGACGAGGCGGGCAACCGCCAGACCCACTGGCAGGACCCGTGGCTGTTCGCCCAGAACCGCATGCTGGTGGCCTGCCGCGCCTACGGCCTGCGCCCGATCGACGGCCCGTTCGGCGACTTCTCCGATCCGGACGGCTACACCTCGGCGGCCCGCCGCTGCGCCGCCCTCGGCTTCGAGGGCAAGTGGGCGATCCACCCCTCGCAGATCGATCTCGCCAACGAGGTCTTCACCCCCTCCGAGGCCGAGGTCACCAAGGCCCGCCGCATCCTGGAAGCCATGGAAGAGGCCGCCAAGGCCGGCCGCGGCGCCGTCTCGCTCGACGGCCGCCTCATCGACATCGCCTCGATCCGCATGGCCGAGGCGCTGATCCAGAAGGCCGACGCGATGGGCGGGAAGTAAGTTTTTCGCACTTCGACGGAGGATGGCCGGGTTCGCCCGGCCATTTTCTTGTGCGGAACGCTCAGGCTCGGCCGTGGCGGCGTCACGCGTCGCGCACGGCCGCGATCGCTTCGATCTCGATCATCGCCGCGGGATCGTAGAGCGCTTTCACCTCCGCGATGGTGTCGGCGGGGTAGGGGGCCGAGAAGAATTTTCGGCGCAGCTCGACCACGTCGGCGAAGTGACCCATGTCGGTGACGAAGATCGTCACCTTGATCACGTCCTTCAGGCTCGACCCGCCGGCTTCCAGGGCGCGGCGCAGGTTGGCGAAGGCCTGTTCGCCCTGGGCCCGGAAGCCGCCCTCGACGATCCGGCCGTCGTCGCCCGCACCCGCCTGACCGGAAATGAAGACGAGGTTGCCGTAGCGGATGCCCTGCGAGAGCAGGAAGGGCGCGTAATTGTCGGGCTCGGTGACCACTCGTTCCAGCATCGTCTTGCTCCTTCTGCGCGTTCGATCCGCGTGTCGGCATCCTTAGAATTGCGCCTCACGCGGTTCCCTGCTGATTGGTTCGATTCGACCCCACCACCGTCATTCCGGGTTCCGCTGCGCGGCCCCGGGATGACGGAAAGCGGCGGCACCGAAGGGATCGATCGGAAATGTGATCAGGCGGCCAGCTCGCTCGGCTTGATGTTGGCGATCGGCCCGAGCAGGGCGGGATCGAACGCCGCCACCGCCCGCGCGGCCCGGATGCGCTCGGGGAAGTCCGGGTTGGCGAGCGCGCCCTTGCCAAGGGCCACGAGGTCGGCCCCGGCCTCCAGGACCGCCTGCGCCCGCGCCGGATCGTGGAGGCCGCCGTTGGCGATCAGGCGCAGATCGGGCGCGAACCGGCGCGCGAGGGCGACGAGGCTGTCACGGCCGCCCTCGAAGGCGGGCTTCCAGCCCTCGTGCTCGGTGACGTGGATGGTGTCCGCGCCGGCCCGCGCGATGGCGCCGAAGATCGCCTCGGCGTCCCGCTCGCCCCCGGCCCATGTGTGGGCGACGTCGTTGACCTTGCCCTGCGAGATCCGGACGCCGACCGGCACCCGTCCGCCGACCCTCTCCCGCACGGCGCGCAGCACCGCGACGAGAAAGGCGGTACGCCGGGACGTGTCGCCGCCCCAGCGGTCGGTGCGCCGGTTGGTGGACTCCGTCAGGAACTGGTCGATGAGGTAGCCGTTCGCGCCGTGGATCTCGATTCCGTCGAACCCGGCGGTGGCGATGGCCCGCTCGGCCGCGTCGGCAAAGCCTTGGACGGCGTCGGCGATCTCCACCTCCGTCATGGCGCGCGGCGTCGGATAGGGCCCTTGCCCATAGTAGAACGCCATCTGCTGGCCCCGGGGCCGGACCGCCGAGGGGCCGACGGTGGCATCGCGAAAACGGTTGCCCTGGCTGAGCGCGCCCGCATGCATCAGCTGCGCGACGATGCGCGCCCCGTGGCGGTGGGCGGCCTCGACCACCGGGCGCCAGGCGAGCGCCTGCGCCGCGTCGGTGAGGCCGGGCTGATGACGGTAGCCCTGAGCGAAGGCCCGGTCCGTGTAGAGGCCCTCGGTGATCAGCAGGCCGAAGCCGCCGCGGGCGAAGCGCTCGTAGTAGCGCGCCATCTCCGCCGTCGCGGTCCCGTCCTCGGCCGCGCTCACGCGGGTCATCGGCGCGACCGCCAGGCGGTTGCGGAGCGTGAGATTGTTTATATCGATGGGCGTGAAGACGCCGTCGGGGCGCGTGCTCATGTCGGACTCCGCTTCGGCGCTCGCCTGTCGATCGAAAGGACCGGTTCGGCAGGGAGCGCCCTGTCTGCCGCGATGGGATGGCTTCGAGGTAGCGGCGGGCGTCGGACCGCGGTAGCGCGGCTGGACGATAAGGATCTTATCGCCCCATGATATGCCGATGGATCTCGCCGACGTCGCCCTGTTCTGCTCGATCGTCACGACCGGCAGCCTGTCGGCCGCCGGGCGCGCGTCGGGGCATTCGCCGATGGCGGTCAGCCGCCGCCTCGCCGCGCTGGAGGCGGAACTGGGCGTCCGCCTCCTGCATCGCACGACTCGGGCCGTCGCCCTAACGGCGGACGGCGAGACCTTCCTCCCCTTCGCCAGGACCATGATCGCGGCGCGGGAGGCCGCCGCGGCGGCTTTCGTCGAGCGGCACGAGGGCTTGAGCGGCGTCCTGCGGGTGACCGCGCCCAACCGGATCGGGCGGGCGCTGGTCGTGCCCCTGGCGGTGCGCCTGATGGCCGAGAACCCGCTGCTGCAGGTGGATCTGACGCTCAGCGACCGCATCGTCGACATCGTGGCCTCGGGGATCGACGTCGCGCTGCGGGTGGCCACCCTGCAGGCGTCGGACCTCGTCGCCGTCCGCTTGGCCGACAACCCGCGCATCCTCTGCGCCGCCCCGGGCTACCTGGCCGCCCACGGACGCCCGGCGTGCCTCGCGGACCTCGACGGCCACGCCTGCCTGACGCTGCACGCGATGGAGGCGTGGCCGTTCAATCGGGACGGGAAACCCCTCGCCAGGCGCGTCGGGGGACGTCTGGCGGCCAACAGCGTCGATGCCGTGCGCGAAGCCTGCCTCGCCGGGGCGGGCCTCGCCCTGCTCACCTACTGGGACGTGGCTCAGGACCTCGCCGAGGAAACCCTGGTCGCGCTGAGCCTGTCCGACGCCGAGCCGGAACGGCTCGCGATCTGGGCCGTCCTCCCGTCGCGGCAGCACCGGCCGGCGCGGGTGCGCCACTTCCTCGACGCGCTGAGGGCCGACCTGAGCCGGACCCCGGCCGTTGCCGAACCGGCCGGGGCGAATCATCCGCCCGCTGCGGAGGCGGGCTGATCGTCAGGCGGCGGCCGTCATCGCCTTTTGCCGATGCGCTGCTAACTCTGCCGTCGGGCTCCGGCCCGCTCGACGTTCTCGAACCTCCAGAGGCGCGCATGACCGCTTTCGACGCCGACCTGCGGAGCCTCGCGGCTCAGACGACTCTCTCCCGCCGCACCGTGATCGCCACCAGCCTCGCCACAGGCTTCGCCCTCGCGGTGCAGCCCGTCGCGGCGCAGACCACCATCACCACCGGCACGGACGGCCTGACCGCCGGCGAGGTGAAGATCCCGACGCAGGACGGCGAGATTCCGGCCTACCGGGCGATGCCGGCCGAGGGCGGTCCCTTCCCGACGATCCTGGTCGTGCAGGAAATCTTCGGCGTCCACGAGCACATCAAGGACGTGTGCCGCCGCCTGGCCAAGCTCGGCTACTTCGCCCTGGCGCCGGAGCTCTACGCCCGGCAGGGCGACGTCTCGAAGCTGACGAACATCCAGCAGATCGTGAGCGAGGTCGTCTCCAAGGTGCCCGACGCCCAGGTCATGAGCGACCTCGACGCGGCGGTCGCCTACGCCAAGGGGACCGGCAAGGCCGATACGGGCCGCCTCGGCATCACCGGCTTCTGCTGGGGCGGGCGCATCACCTGGCTCTACGCCGCGCACAATCCGGATGTGAAGGCGGGCGTCGCCTGGTACGGGCGCCTCGTCGGCGACAGCTCGGCCCTGATGCCGAAGCATCCCGTCGATGTCGCCGCCGAGCTCAAGGCGCCGGTGCTCGGCCTCTACGGCGGGGCCGACCAGGGCATTCCCGTCGGCACGATCGACCGGATGAAGGAGGCCTGCCGGGCGGCGGCCAAGACCTGCGACTTCGTCGTCTTCCCGGACGCGCCGCACGCCTTCCACGCCGACTATCGCCCGAGCTACCGGGCCGAGCCGGCGCAGGAGGGCTGGAAGCGGTTGCAGGACTGGTTCCGGCAGCACGGCGTGGCCTGATCGCGGTTCCGGCGGTTCGCCTCGGCCCGGACCCCACCACCGTCAGTCCGGGGTCGCGTCGCGGAACCCGGGATGACGGGAAGCGGCACAAGAGGAATGGACCGGAAGCGGCATCACTTCTCGTACTTGATGTAGGCGAAGCGCGGATCGCTCGGCGTGCCCTCCAGCGCGCCGCCCTCCGCGCCCGGCTGCCAGCCCACCACCTCCTCGATCTTCTTCGCCAGGGCGAAATCCTTCTCGGTGATGCCCTTGGCGGCGTGGTTCATCAGCCGCACCTCGACCCAGGCGTAGGAGGCGGTGAGGTCCGGATGGTGCCACGCGGCCTCGGCCAGGTGGCCCACCGTGTTGATCACCATCAGCGTGCTCTTCCACGAGGCGGTCTTGTAGGTCCGGCGGATCCAGCCGTCCTCCAGCCGCCACCCCGGAAGCTCCTCCTTGAGCCGCCGCTCCACCGTCGCGTCGTCGAGGACGCCCTCGCGTGCCTGTGCCATCGTCGCCTCCCACGGGATCGGGCGGAAGCCTGCGTCGGGACGGGCGGCGGTGCAAGCCGGGATCGATTAAGACGCGCGGCCATCGCGCGAAGCCGCGTGAGCGGCTTCGCGGCGCGAAAGCCTGAGCCCGCGGAGGCGGGCGCCGGGCGCGGGCCCGCATGTCGCAGCGGAAACGCCGGGAGCGGCTGTGGACGGGGCGGAAGCGAGTCCCTATTAAAAATTTCAACAGAAACGCTCGCCTTCGAACCGGCGGGACGGCCTGACCGACACTTCATGAGGACGCCCATGCTGTCACGGCGCGGAATGCTCGCGACGGCGGCCCTGTCGCTCGCGGCGGCGCTGCCGGCGGTTCGCCGCGCGCGGGCGGCGGGCGAGACCTTCCGGCTCGGCGTGCTGCCCTTCGGCACCGCCTCCTGGGAGGCCGCGGTCATCAAGGCGCGGGGCTTCGACGCGGCCAACGGCTTCACCCTCGACATCGTCAAGCTCGCCGGCAACGATGCCGCCCGCATCGCCTTCCTCGGCGGCCAGGTGGACGCGATCGTCGGCGACCTGATCTTCGCCGCCCGCCTCGGCAACGAGGGCCGCGGCGTGCGCTTTTCGCCCTACTCGACTACGGAAGGCGCGCTGATGGTGCCGGCGGGCAGCCCGATCAGCGATCTCAAGGGGCTCGCCGGCAAGCGGCTCGGGGTGGCCGGCGGGGCGCTCGACAAGAACTGGATCCTGCTGAAGGCGCAGGCGCAGGAGACGGCGGGGCTCGACCTCGCCAACGCCGCGCAGATCGCCTACGGCGCGCCGCCCCTGCTGGCGCAGAAGCTGGAGAGCGGCGAACTCGACGCGGCCCTGCTCTACTGGCAGTTCTGCGCCCGCCTCGAAGCCAAGGGCTTCAAGCGGCTGATCTCCGCCGACGACGTCATGCGGGCCTTCGGCGCCAAGGGCGCCGTCTCGCTGATCGGCTACCTCTACGAGGGCCACACCGTGGCCGACCGGGGCGAGGTGGTGCGGGGCTTCGCCCGGGCCTCCGTCGCCGCCAAGGACGCTCTGGCCAACGAGCCGGCCCTGTGGGAGACGGTCCGCCCGCTCATGGCGGCGGAGGACGACGCCACCTTCGCCACCCTCAAGCGCGACTTCCTCGCCGGCATCCCGCGCCGGCCCATCGCGGCGGAGCGCGCGGACGGCGAGCGCATCTACGCGGCGCTCGACCGGCTCGCGGGGGCCCAGCTCCTCGGTGCCGGCAAGAGCCTGCCGCCGGACCTCTATCTCGACGCCGCGGGCAACGGCTGACGGCGGCGCGATGACGGCTTCGGTCCCGGTTCCGGTCCATTGACCCTCCGCATGGCCCTGCTCGCGCGCCTCCTCTCCCTCGGCGTCCTCCTCGCCCTTTGGCAGGGCATCTCCGTCTACGCCGACGTGCGGACCCTGCCGGCGCCGAGCGCGGTGCTCGCCTTCGTCCTGCGCGAGGCGGAGGCCGGGAGCCTCTTCTTCAATGTCGGCGTCACGCTTGCCCGGGTGGCGGTCTCCTTCGTGATCGCCATGAGCCTGGGCGTGCTGCTCGGCATCGCCCTCGGCCGCTCGCGCCTCGCCGACCGGCTGCTCGACACGCCGCTCCTCGTCGTCCTCAACACGCCGGCCCTCGTCATCACGGTGCTGGCCTATGTCTGGCTCGGGCTCACCGAGACCGCGGCCATCGTCGCGGTGGCGCTCAACAAGCTGCCCAACGTCGCGGTCATCATGCGCGAGGGGGCGCGCGGCCTCGATCCGGGCCTGGAGGAGATGGCGACGACCTACCGCTTCGACCGCCGCACCTGGATCGCACACGTGCTGCTGCCGCAGCTGCAGCCCTTCATGGTGGCGGCGGCGCGGTCCGGCATCTCGCTCGCCTGGAAGATCGTGCTGGTGGTGGAACTGCTCGGGCGCCCGAACGGGGTCGGGTTCGCCATCAACTACTACTTCACCCTCTTCGACGTCACCGCCGTGATCGGCTACAGCCTCGTCTTCATGAGCGTGATGCTCGCCATCGACGCCTTCCTCCTCCAGCCGCTCGACGCCCATGTCCGACGCTGGCGCTGAGACGGTCACCGGACCCGCGCCGCTCCTGATGGTGCGCGTGGACCGCAAGGTGTATCGCAAGGCGCGCACCGAGGCGGTCGAGGCGGTGCGCGGCCTCGCCTTCGACCTTCACGCCGGCGAGATCACCTGCCTGATCGGACCGTCGGGCGCGGGCAAGACCACCACCCTGCGCATCCTGCTCGGCCTCGACCGCGACTTCGAGGGCAGCGTGACGCCCGAGCCGTCGCAGGCCGGCATCGCCATGGTGTTCCAGGATCCGCGCCTGCTGCCCTGGCGCACCATCGAGCAGAACGTGCGGCTCGGCCTGCCGCGCGAGCGGAGGACGCGCGACCTCGACGACCTGTTCGAGTCGCTCGGGCTCGCGCCCTGGCGCGCGCATTATCCCGGCGCGCTGTCGCTCGGGATGCAGCGCCGGGTCGCCCTGGCGCGGGCGCTGGCGCTGGAGCCGCGCATCCTCGTTCTCGACGAGCCCTTCGTCTCGCTCGACGACGCGGCGGCCGCCTCCCTGCGCGCCCTGGTGGTCGCGGCGGTGGCCCGCTCCGGCACGAGCGTGCTGATGGTCACGCACAACGTGGCCGAGGCGATCGAGATCGCCGACCGGCTCCTGCTGGTCTCGCCCCGGCCGGCGCACCTCCTCGCGAACCTCCCCCTCGACCGGCCGCGCCCGGAGCGGGACCGGGCCTGGGCCGACGCGACCCGCCGCGGCTTGGCCGCGCGGTTCCCCGGTATCGTCGCTCAGTAGAATCACGCCCGAGAGAATCGCGTCCGCCACGCCTCCGTGCCGTCGGATCGTGCCGGAATCCGGCTCCGCCCTGGCCTTGCTGGAAGCCGTCTTTCGATCGATCCCCTGTCCTTAAGGATAAGAGGCATCGGCGCGTGCAAAAATTTCCCGCTCTCCCCGTGCCCCCGCGCGTGGTCGATGCCCGGCAAAATGTCCCCGCGGGAACGATCATACTTTTGCGACGCGGCATCGGACGCCGGTCCGGACCGGGCTCGAGGCAGGAATTAAAGTGCTCTCGGCGCATGCTGGTCTCGTTCGCGGCCTCCGTTCATGCGGTGGGTGCATTCAGAGCCGGTCGATCGACCCTGTACTCGACAAATTAAACTTGAGACGTGTGCGCTGCCCATCAAATTGTGCGGCGCAAAAATCTCGTTTTAATAAGAAAGTTTCCTGATAAAGCCTGTGGCAGCTGCGACATTCCACGCGCGAAAGCGAGTTGACGGCGCCGGAAATTTTCTTAGAGTTCGTTCAAGCTTCGGTTTTGAGGGGGCCGCTCGGGGATGCGGAACCAGCCGCGTAAGCTGCCGAAAGAACGAGATTTTCTCGGATCCGAAGGCGAGTGATCGCGAGCTGCCGGAGCGAATACGATCCCTGTCGCAAACAGCAGGTCAATCAACGGCGGGTAGCGGGCTGCTATCCGGCCGCGGGTAAGACTTGTCGGAGGAATCCATGAGAGCGGTACATCTTCTCGCCCTCGGTGCGGGTCTCGCTGCTGCGAGCCCGGCCCTGGCCAACGAAAGCGTCATGAAGGGCATCGCCAACCCGGCGGAGCAGGTTCTTCAGACCGTCGATTACGCCAACACCCGTTATTCCAAGCTCGACCAGATCAACGCCAACAACGTCAAGAACCTCCAGGTCGCCTGGACCTTCTCGACCGGCGTTCTGCGCGGCCACGAGGGCTCCCCGCTCGTCGTCGGCAACATCATGTACGTCCACACGCCCTTCCCGAACATCGTCTACGCGCTGGACCTCGACCAGGGCGCCAAGATCGTGTGGAAGTACGAGCCCAAGCAGGATCCGTCGGTGATCCCGGTGATGTGCTGCGACACGGTCAACCGTGGTCTGGCCTATGCCGATGGCGCGATCCTCCTGCACCAGGCCGACACCACGCTCGTGTCGCTCGACGCCAAGTCCGGCAAGGTCAACTGGTCGGTCAAGAACGGCGACCCGTCCAAGGGTGAGACCAACACCGCCACCGTTCTCCCGGTGAAGGACAAGGTCATCGTCGGCATCTCCGGCGGCGAGTTCGGCGTGAACTGCCACGTCACCGCCTACGACCTGAAGACGGGCAAGAAGGTGTGGCGCGGCCACTCGCAGGGCCCCGACGCCGACATGATCATGGATCCCGAGAAGACCACCTCTCTCGGCAAGCCGGTCGGCAAGGACTCCTCGCTGAAGACCTGGGAAGGCGATCAGTGGAAGACCGGCGGCGGCTGCACCTGGGGCTGGTTCTCCTACGATCCCAAGCTCGACCTGATGTACTACGGCTCGGGCAACCCCTCGACCTGGAACCCGAAGCAGCGTCCGGGCGACAACAAGTGGTCCATGACGATCTGGGCGCGTAACCCGGACACCGGCATGGCCAAGTGGGTCTACCAGATGACCCCGCACGACGAGTGGGACTACGACGGCATCAACGAGATGATCCTCACGGATCAGAAGATCGACGGCAAGGATCGTCCGCTCCTGACGCACTTCGACCGTAACGGCTTCGGCTACACGCTCGATCGCGCCACCGGCGAACTCCTCGTCGCCGAGAAGTACGATCCGGTCGTGAACTGGGCCACCAAGGTCGACATGGACAAGGGGTCCAAGACCTACGGCCGTCCGCTGGTCGTGTCGAAGTACTCGACCGAGCAGAACGGCGAAGACGTGAACTCGAAGGGCATCTGCCCGGCGGCGCTCGGTTCCAAGGACCAGCAGCCGGCGGCCTACTCGCCCAAGACGCAGCTCTTCTACGTGCCCACCAACCACGTCTGCATGGACTACGAGCCGTTCCGGGTGACCTACACCCCGGGCCAGCCCTATGTCGGTGCGACCCTCTCGATGTACCCGGCCCCCGGCTCGCACGGCGGCATGGGTAACTTCATCGCCTGGGACGGCGTGAACGGTAAGATCAAGTGGTCGAACCCCGAGCAGTTCTCGGCCTGGGGCGGCGCGCTGGCCACCGCCGGCGACGTGGTCTTCTACGGCACGCTGGAAGGCTACCTGAAGGCGGTCGACTCGAAGTCGGGTAAGGAACTGTACAAGTTCAAGACCCCGTCGGGCATCATCGGCAACGTGATGACCTACGAGCACAAGGGCAAGCAGTACGTGGGCGTCCTGTCGGGCGTCGGCGGCTGGGCCGGCATCGGCCTCGCGGCCGGTCTGACCGACCCGAACGCCGGTCTCGGCGCGGTGGGCGGCTACGCGGCCCTGTCGAGCTACACCAACCTGGGTGGCCAGCTGACCGTGTTCGCTCTGCCGAACAACTAAGTCGCTTGCGACACTGAGCCTAAGGATGCCGGCGCGGGAAATCGCGCCGGCATCTTTATGATTCTATGATTATGCTGTACGGCCTGCCTCGTAGCCGCACGATCTATGCTGCGGTGCAACATACGGTCTCGGGAGAAACGTCGTTGTCTTCTATAAAAAGAACCGCTGTTCTAGGTCTCATCGGCGCGGCCCTGCTCGGAGCGGTCCCGACCGCGACCGCCGTCCTCGCACAGGACGCCAAGCCGGAACTCGCCAACAAGCTCGATCCGAACGCCAAGGATCTCGACGAGAAGGTGCTCAAGGCCGCCACGGCGGTGAAGGACGAGGACGGCAAGTACCTCGACAAGGATGGTCACCCGACCTTCCACATCACCAACGACGGCAAGAAGGTCGATTGGTACACCTATTCCGGGTACCGCCGGTACCACGCCGAGTGCCACGTCTGCCACGGGCCGGACGGCATGGGTTCGACCTACGCCCCCGCTCTCAAGGATTCGCTGAAGATCCTCTCCTACGAGGAATTCTACGGCATCCTCGCCGGCGGCAAGCAGGACGTGAGCAACACCGCCAACCAGGTGATGCCCGCCTTCGGCGATAACAAGAACGTCATGTGCTACGCCAACGACCTCTACGTGTACCTGCGCGCCCGCGCCTCCGGTGCCTGGGGTCGCGCGCGTCCGGGCGAGAAGGAAGAGAAGCCCGAAGCCGCCAAGACGGCCGAGAAGGAGTGCCTGGGCGGCTGATGACCCGCTCAAGCCCTCTCGGCGCCCTTGCCGCCGCCGCGCTCCTGCTCTCCGCAGGGGCGCGGCCCGCGCAGGCGCAGCACCTGCCGGACATGGTCACGCAGGATGTGCTGCGCGTCTGCAGCGATCCCGGCAACATGCCCTTCTCCGAGCGCAAGGGTGACGGCTTCGAGAACAAGATCGCGCAGATCGTCGCCGACGAACTGAAGGTCAAGCTGCGCTACTACTGGCTGACCCAAGGTCCCGGCTTCGTCCGCAACACCCTCGGGACCGGCCTGTGCGACCTGATCATCGGCACCTCGGGCGGCGAGATCGTTCAGCCGACCAATCCCTATTATCGGTCGGCCTACGTCCTCGTCTCGCGCCAGGGCGAGATGCCGGACATCAAGAGCCTCGACGATCCGCGCTTGAAGGACCGGCAGATCGGCATCATCGCCGGCACGCCGCCCACCAACCGCCTGAGCGAGCTGAAGCTCGTCGGCGAACGGATCCACGCCTACGCGCCCTACGCCTTCGGGTCCGAGCGCAAGCACCAGACGGTCGCCGCCGGGGTGATCGCCGACCTCGCCGAGAAGAAGATCGACGTGGCGATCCTCTGGGGACCGGCCGCGGGCTGGCTGGCCAAGCAGAGCGGCGTGCCGATGGATGTGGTGCCGCTCCTCAGCGAGCCGACGCGGCCTCCCTTGACCTTCCGCGTCTCGATGGGCGTCCGCCAGAACGAGAACGACTGGAAGCGCACCCTCAACACCGTGCTGCGCAAGCGCAAGGCCGATATCGAGAAGGTGCTGCGGGACTACGAGGTGCCGCTGCTGGCGGAGGAAGAGAACAAGCCTCTCGGTGCAGCGGAGCCGTAACCCCCGCTCCCGATGCGCCATGCGAAGGCCCGAACCGCGGTTCGGGCCTTTTTCATTCGACGCGCTCGATCCCGGTCCGGTCGAGCTTGGCCAGAGCCGCCGCGACCGTCTCGCCGCCGACGACGAGATCGGGAGCGATCTCGGCGAGCGGCACCAGCACGAAGGCGCGCTCGCGGACGAAGCGGTGCGGCAGCACGAGGCGCTCGTCGGAGACCTCCGCGCCCTCGTAGGCCAGCACGTCGATGTCGATCACCCGCGGCCCCCAGCGGCGCTCGCGGACGCGCCCGAGCGCCGCCTCGATCGACAGGCAGACCTCCAGCAATCCGTGCGGCGTCAACACGGTGTCGATGGCGACGGCCGCATTGAGGAACCAGTCCTGATCGGTGTCGCCCCAGGGCGGCGTGCGGTAATCGCAGGAGCGCGCCGTGACCCGGATGCCGGGCGTCGCCGCGAGGCGCTCGACGGCCTGGGCCAGCATCGCGGCCTTGTCGCCGATATTGCTGCCGAGCCCGAGATAGGCGCGCGTCATCTCGTCTCCGTCGTCGAGTCTTGCGTCGAATCTTGCGTCTGCGCCCGATCCGCGCGGCCGCGCACGATCTCGATCGCGGCGTAGTCGAGCACGGCGGGGATCGGCGCGCTCGGCTTGTCGATCCGCACGGCGATCGTCTCGATGCGGGGAAAGCGCGCGAGGCAGGTCTCGGCGATCGCCTCGGCCAGGGCCTCGATCAGGGCGAAGCGCCGGTTGCTGGCGATGTCGAGGGCGATCTCGGCCAGATCGGCGTAGCTCACGGTGGCGGCGACATCATCGCTGCGCCCGGCCTGCGACAGGTCGAGGCGGCATTCGAGGGAGATGTAGAAGCGCTGGCCGAGCCGCTCCTCCTCCGGCAGCACCCCGTGACGGGCGAAGACCGCGAGGCGGTGGACGAGGATGCGGTCAGCCATGAACGGGTCCCGATGCCGCGTCGGGGCGCATCACCGCGTCGAGTACCCGCAGCGCCTCGACATGCGGCGCCACGTCGTGGACGCGCACGATGTCGGCGCCGAGGGAGCCGGCCAGCACATGCGCGGCGAGCGAGCCGACGAGGCGGTCGCGCGGGGCCGTCTCCCGGTCGTGGAGGCGGCCGAGCAGGCTTTTCCGCGAGACGCCGACGAGGAGGGGGAAGCCCAGCGCCCGGATTTCGGGGAGTCGGCGCAGGGCCTCGAGATGCTGCTCCCAGCTCTTGCCGAAGCCGATGCCGGGATCGAGCACGATGTCGCCGTCCGGGATGCCGGCGCGGCGGGCGATGGCGAGCGAGCGCTCGAAGAAGCGCAGCATGTCGGCGACGATGTCGAGGGAGGCGTCGACCGTCTCGCGATTGTGCATGACGATGACCGGGGCGCCGTGGTCGGCGGCCACGCGGGCGATATCCGGCTCGCGCTGCAGGCCCCAGACGTCGTTGACGAGGCCGGCGCCGGCCCGGAGCGCGGCCTCCGCCGTGGACGCCTTGTAGGTGTCGATCGAGATCGGAACCGACAGGCCCGGCGCCACCGCCTCGATCACGGGCAGGACGCGCGCCTGCTCCTCCGCGGCCGGCACCGGGGTGTGGCCGGGCCGGGTCGATTCGCCGCCGATATCGAGGATGTGGGCGCCGGCCTCCGTGAGCGCCGCGGCCTGCGCCCGCGCCGCCTCGACCCCCTCGAAACGGCCGCCGTCCGAGAACGAGTCCGGCGTGACGTTGAGGATGCCCATCACCAGGGTGCGCCGACCGAGGTCGGGCAGCAGGGTGTTCAGGCGGGTCGAGGGAGCAGGCGTGTCGGGCGGCATCGCGGATCAAAGCTGTCAGGCCGGGTCTGCCGGCCTAGCCCCTCCGACGGGGTTTCGCCAGATCCAATCCGCGCGCCGCCCCGGTCTCGTCGCGCCTCAGGAGGTGCCGCGATAGCAGCGGATCTCCGCCTCGGCCTGGGCGCGGCGAAGGTCGGCCACCTTGTCGTCGAACATCTTGGTCGACTTGAACGCCGTGGTGCGCTGGCCGATGCCCTGGCGCATCGAGAGGATGGTGCTCGCCTGCACGTACTTGTCGTAGGGCAGGATCGAGGCGAGCGCGTCGAGCGAGCAGGAGCATTTCTCCAGCGCCTCGCGGGTCTGGCCGTTGGCGGCCATGCAGCCGAAGACGTAGTCGGCCCGCGCATCGGTCGGGTAGTCGTTCTCGTCGGCGCGCGCGGGTGCGGCGAGGAGCGCCGCCGCCAGCGCCGCGGCGAGGGCGACCTCAGGAATCCTTCTGGTCATAATCGAGCCTCTCTTCGAGCAGTTCGCCGCCATCCGGCTTCAGGGTCCGTGCCTCGATCGAGACGATCTCGCCCGGCACTTCCGGCGCCACGACGAAGGTGTAGGTGGTGGAGTCGAAGCCGCGCATCCGCTCGGTCTGCGCGTCGCCCTCGAAGGGTTTCATCTCGACGCGCCAGCCATCGACCTTGCGGCCCTTGAAATCGATCTGGACCGGGGTGACCGTCGCCTTCTCGCGCAGTCCCTTGCGGATCGCGTTCTTGATGTAGCGCGGATTGGCCTCGAGCAGGCCCGCGAGACCCTTCAGGTGGTTTTCCAGGAAGAGGGGCAGCACGGGATTGCCGGCCATATCCTGGAAGGGGCCGGCCGGGACGCGGTTGCCGCCGGAGAACATCTGCACCTGGATGTCGCGGCTCTCGGCGCTCTTGCCGGGCTCGATGGTCAGCTTGATCGCGTCGATGAGCGGCGGGCCGTAGGGCCCCCGCACGATCCCGCTGCGGCGCAGGTAGTCGTAGGTCAGCGTGCTGCCGGGCGCCGTGTTCTTCATCTGCGGTTGCTCGAAGAGCAGGTCGCCGGCATTAGGCGCCGCGGCCGCGTCCTTGGTCGGGTCCTTGGCCGTTTCCTTGGGGGCCGGGTCCGAGGCCGCCCAGGCGAGGGGCGCGGCCGCGAGAAGCGTCGTCGAGAGAGCCGCCGTGACGGCGGCCGCCAGGATAGTCCGTCTCAAAGGGGTGCCTTTTCGCTCAGGGGATTTTGCACATTCGTCCCGATGCTGCGGTATATATAGTCGGGCGGGTTCTCGGCAGCCTCTTCCTTGGCAAGATCCCGCATTTTCGCGTGAAGCGGCGAGAGCGAGCAGGCCGGATCGGTGTTGGCGGCGTCGCCCGTGAGCGCCAGCGCCTGGCAGCGGCAGCCGCCCCAATCCTTCTCGCGCCGGTCGCAGGAGCGGCAGGGCTCCTTCATCCAGGAGGTGCCGCGATAGGCCGCGAAGGCCGGCGACCGCGCCCAGATGTCGCCCAGCGAATGGTCGTTCACGTACCAGAATTCGAGGCCGGGGATGGTCTCGGCGGCGTGGCAGGGCAGGACCTTGCCCTGGGGCGTCACGTTCATCAGCTTGCGGCCCCAGCCGCCGGCGCAGGCCTTCGGGTACTTGGCGTAGTAGTCCGGCACCACGAGGTCGATGACGAGCTGACCTTTCAGCCGCTCGCGCGCGGCCTCGACGATGCGGATCGACTCGTCGACCTGGGCCTTGTCCGGCATCAGCGCCGCGCGGTTGACGTAGGCCCAGCCGTAATACTGGGTGTGGGCCACCTCCAGCCGCTTGGCGCCGAGCTTGACCGCGAGGTCGATGAAGCCGGGCACCTCGTGGATGTTGCCGCGGTGGATCACCGAGTTCAGCGTCAGCGGCAGGCCGAGTTCGGTGACGCGGGCGGCGAACTGCATCTTCTGCGGCTGCGCGTTCTTGAGGCCGCCGATTTTTTCCGCATTCGCCGCATCGACGCCCTGCACCGAGAGCTGCACGTGGTCGAGGCCGGCGTCGTAGAGCGCGTCGAGCTTGGCCAGCGCACCGCCGACGCCCGAGGTGATCAGGTTCGAGTAGAGGCCGAGCTCGGCGCATTTGGCCGTGATCTCGACGATGTCGGGGCGCGCCGTCGGCTCGCCGCCGGAGAGGTGGACGTGCAGCACGCCGAGCCCCGCCGCCTCCGTCAGCACCCGCAGCCACGTCTGCGTGTCCAGCTCGGCCGAGCGCCGGTCGAGCTCCAGCGGGTTCGAGCAGTAGGGGCAGCGCAGCGGGCAGCGGTGGGTCAGCTCGGCGAGCAGACCCACGGGCGCCGGAATCACTTCCGTGGGGGAGGGGGCGGGGGTCGGTGCATTCATCGCTCCAGAACCCTTTTCTGCGCGAGACCGGCCAGCATCGGGAGGATGTCGGCCTCGATGACGGCCGGGTCGGCATCGTAGGTCTGGCCCAGGGTGCGGGCGATCTGCGAGACCGTGTTCTGGCCATCGACGAGCTTGAGGACCGCGACGGCGTTGTCGTCGAGGTCGAAGGTGCGCTCGGGGGCGAGCAGCACGTGCTTGTTGCGGACTTCGTCGAAGCGCAGGCGCACGCCGCGGGGCAGTCGCGGCACGTCGCTGCCGGAGAAGGCGGCGGGGGCGCCCGTCGGCGCCGCGGCGGGGCTGGCCACGGCGGGGTCGCTCTCGGCGACCAGGCCCTCGCCCGGCTGCCACGCGTCCGGCGGCACCAGGCCGGGGGCGACGTAGGCGAAGTAGAGCGCGTCGAGCTGGGTCCAGAGGACGTTGCACTTGAAGGTCAGCGCGTCCATCGCCGCCCGCTGCATCTCGGGCGTGGTGGCGTGCCGCTTCACGTAGTCGAGGGCGAAGTCGGCGTCGCGCGGGGCCTGGGTCAGGCGCTTGTCGAAATAGGCGAGCGTTTCCTTGGTGATGAAGTCATAGTTCTTCAGCATCCCGGCGACGCGCTCGGAGATGATCGTCGGCGAGAACATCTCGGTCAGCGAGGAGGCGATCGCCTCCAGGAGCGAGCGCTCGGAGACGAAGTGGACATAGGCATCGACCGAGAAGCGGGTCGCGGACAGGATGCCCTTGGTGGAGAGCACGTAGTCGCGGGCGAAGCCCACCCCTTCCGCGAGCTTCAGCCAGCGCTCGATGCCGCCGTCGCCCTCGAAGTCGCCGTCGTGATCGACGATGCGCTGGCGCCAGATCCGGCGCAGCTGCGCGTCCGGCAGGCGGGCGAGCAGCGCCGCGTCCTTCACCGGGATCATCGCCTGGTAGTAGTAGCGGTTGAGCGCCCAGGCCCGCACCTGATCCTTCGAGAGCTTGCCGTCGTGCAGCAGCCGGTGGAACGGGTGGAGGTTGTGGTAGCGCCGCGCGCCGATGTCGCGGAGCGCCGCCTCGAGCTCCTCGTGGCTCAGCAGCCGCTGCTCGGATTCCGGGACGGGGGGCGGGAATTGGGCGGTCATGGCGTTTTCGTTTCCCCGGGCTTCGAGTCGCGTTTCCTGGAGCTTTTCTTAAATGGGGCCTGGCACCGGGAGGAGCAGTGCCGCCGCCGCACGATTGTATCGTGCAAAATATATTCGGTCCGGCACTAAACTTCCAGGCCGGCCCCATCTGCGGTCCGAGGCACCGTCTCTCAAGACAGGCCGGCGACCGCCTTTCGGACGATGCTCGCGCGTCCGATCAGAGATCGAGGGTCAGGCCGTCATGGGCGACGGTCCAGCCGCGCGCCTCGACGCCGGCGCGCTCGGGCGAGTCCTCGACCAGGATCGGGTTGGTGTTGTTGATATGGATCAAGACCCGCCGGCCGATCTCGACGTCGGCGAAGGAGGCGATGGAGCCGGTCTCGCCGTTGATCTGGATATGGCCCATGCGCCAGCCGGTCTTGGTGCCGACGCCGGCGCGAATCATGTCGTCGTCCTCCAGCACCGTGCCGTCGAACAGGAGCGCGTCGGCCCCCGCGACGCGGGCTTTCAGATCCTCCGTCACCCGGGCGCAGCCGGGGATGTAGGCGAGGCGCTTGCCCCCGGCCTCGATCATCGTGCCGACGGTGGTCTCGGTCTCCGCCCCGATCTGCAGCGAGGCGTCCTCCAGCCAGAGCGGCACCTTGCCGGGGACGGAGAACAGCGTCACCGAGAGGCCGGGCACCGGCTCGAAGGTCTCGTTGAGGGCGATCGTCTGCCGCCGCACCACGTCGGCCGCCATCACGTCGAAGACGCGGTTGTCGGAGACCGAGGCGAGGATGCCGGGCGTGGCGTAGAGCGTGAAGGGCTGGCCCTCGCGCAAGGTGAGCAGGCCCGCGACGTGATCCACGTCGCCGTTCGTCAGCAGCACCGCGTGGATCGGCGAGTGGCGCAGGCCCTCCCGCGGATGCATGGGCGGGTTGGCCTGGATCTGCTGGCGGATGTCGGGTGAGGCGTTCAGCAGGAGCCAGCGCTCTCCGTCCGGGGAGACCGCGATGCTCGACTGCGTGCGCGGCCTGACGCGGGGATCGCCCGCCCAGGCCAGGGAGCAGATGGGGCAGCGGCAGTTCCATTGAGGAACGCCGCCGCCCGCAGCCGAGCCCAGGATCACGACATGCATGGTGAGAACCCGCTGATGCCCGCAACCCGACCCGGCTCAGATCACCTTAGTTGAAGGTGTCGATCTCGGCCGACTCGTAGCTCGTGACTTCCATGCCGACGCAGATCTCGGAAACGATGGGGGCGGCCCACTTCATGGTGTCTCTCCTCGACTTTATGGAACGCCCGAACCTCCGATCCCGCTTGATTAAGAGGATCGTAAGATACTGGCGACGCACTGGTTTTCGCACGCTGGAGGTATATCGCCAATTCCGGCTCCGCCCGCAAGAGCCCGCTTGCCGTTTCTTCCCAAGTTCGCGCCGGGTTCGACCAAAGTTCAGGTGAGCCGCGGGCCGGAATCCGGGCGGAGGAACGAAATGCCGCGGGGCGGTCAGTGGCGGAAATCCTGGCCCCGCAGGTCGAGCATGAAGCCCTTGCCGCGCACGGTGACGATGATGGGCCCGCCCAGCCGCACGAAGTCCGAGAGCTTCGAGCGCAGATAGCCGACATAGACGTCGACGACGTTGAGCGAGAGGCCGCCCTGGCCGGCCCAGAGCCGGTCGAAGATCTCGCCGCGGGAGATCGGCCGGTTCACCTCCTGCATCAGCAGGGCGAGCAGCTCCGCCTCCCGCGGGGTGAGGCGGGCCGAGGCGTCGCCGAAGCTGACCTGGCGGATGGTGGTGTCGAGCGTCAGCCGCCCGGCGGTGAAGACGGTGCGCGGCGTGTCGGCCGCGCGACGCCGCAGCAGGTGGGTCTGCAGCCGCGCGAGCAGCTCGTCGAACACGAACGGCTTGACGATGTAGTCGTCCGCGCCGAGCGCCAGCCCCTCGGCCCGGTCGCGCACCTCGTCGCGGGCGCTCAAGAACAGGATCGCGCCGGGATAGCCGCCCTCGCGCAGGGATCGGCAGACGTCGTGGCCGGAGCCGTCGGGCAGGGTGATGTCGAGCACCACCGCTTCCGGGGCGTCGTCGCGGGCGGCGGAGAGCGCGTCCTCGACCCGGCCGGCGACACCGACGGAGAACCCTTCCGCCTCCAGGCCGCGGGCCAGGATGCCGCGGATGTCGATGTCGTCCTCAACGATCAATACGCGCGTCGTCATGCGGCGCCGATCCTCTCGTGTCCTGCCCCGTCCTGTT
This sequence comes from Methylorubrum podarium, assembly GCF_040270385.1. Taxonomy (NCBI): domain Bacteria; kingdom Pseudomonadati; phylum Pseudomonadota; class Alphaproteobacteria; order Hyphomicrobiales; family Methylobacteriaceae; genus Methylorubrum; species Methylorubrum podarium. The sequence continues at coordinate 32,856 of NZ_JBELQE010000119.1, forward strand.
CCGGCACGACGCCGTCATCGAGCGCGGGCAGGTCGAGGACCACCCGGGCGCCGCCCTGTCCCGCCCTGCCGAGGCTGATCACGCCATCATGGCGCTCAACGACCCAGCGCGCCAGAGCCAAACCGATGCCGAATCCCGCCTCTCCCGGCCGGGCCTCGCGGCGGAAGCGCTCGAACAGGCCGTCCCCGTCCTCGGGGAAGCCGGGGCCGTCGTCGTCGATGGTGATGAGCGCCCGGCTGCCCTGCGGCGCGGCGCGCCCGCTGAGCGAGACGGTGATGCGGGTCAGGCCGGTGGCGTGGCGCAGGGCGTTGTCGATCAGGCTCTCGACGACCTGGCGCAGCCATTCCGGATCGGCATCGACCTCGATGTCGTGGTCGCCCGGCTCCAGCACCAGCTCGACCCGGCGGCGGGCGGCCTCGGAGCCGGCGCTGTCGACGGCGTCGCCGAGCACCGCCACCGCGCTGACGCTGCGCCGGTCGAGCTCGATCTGCCCGGATTCCGAGCGGGCGACGCGCAGAAGGTCCTCGACCCGGCGCTTGAGCCGCTGCGCCCGCTTGCGGATGGTGGCGAAGACGGGACCGTGATCCACGGGCCTCCCGGCGGCGCGCTCCGCCGACCGCTGGGCGAGGTCGCACTCGCCCAGGATCACCGTGAGCGGGGTCCGCAATTCGTGGCTGACATCGGCGAAGAAGCGGCGCCGGGAGCGGTCGACCATCTCCAGCCGCTCGTTGGCCGCGCGCAGGTCGGCGGTGCGGGCCTGCACCGTGTCCTCCAGCGCGGCCCGGTCGGCGGCGAGCCGCCCCTCGCGGCGGGCGAGCCGGGCGGCCATGCGGTTGAAGTTCGCGACGAGAAGCCCGAGTTCGTCGCGGGTCTCGACCGAGAGCCGGGTGTCGAGCGCGCCGCTGCCGACGGCGCCGGCCGCCCGGCGGATCTCCTCGATCCGCGCCAGGGTCGGCCGGATCACCGAGCGGTAGAGCACGGCGACGAAGGCGAGCGCCAGCACCACCGCCGCGAGGGCGGCGGCGGTCAGCCGGTGCGACAGGGTCGCGGCGGCCTCCGAGCCCGCATTCATGCTGCGCCGCTCGGCCTCGACCAGCAGCGAGAGCGGCGGCCCGGTCATCGCGCCGAAGGCGTTCAGCGCCCCCTGCATCGCGGTCTTGCGCCGGTCGGGATCGCTCTCCCGCCGCACCAGGGTGACCTGCCGGTCGAGCATCGCCCGCGCCGCGCGGACGTTGGCCAGCGGCCGGGTCCGGGCGACGTACTGGATCCGGTCCTCCAGGTTGGTGCTGGTCGCCATGCCGGCGCCGAGGGCGTCGTCGACCCGGTTGAGCGCCTCATCGACCCGGTCCCGGGTCACCGACAGGGCCTCGGGCGGCGCGTCCGCATTGCCGATGCTCTCGATGGCGGCGAAGCCGTACTGCGCCAGCCGGCCGGAGAGTTCGGCGAGAAGCTCCAGCCGGTGCTGAGCGGCGAGCGTCCGGTCGATGACGTTCTCGGTCAGCCGGATCGACCACAGCACGCCGGCCGCCGCCAGCAGGGCGAGCAGCGCCGTGCCGCCGAGCAAGAGGGCGAACCGGACTTTCAGCGAGCGCATGGTCTCCCTCTCCGCCGCGGCGGCGGGCGGACCATGTCACCGCCGGGGCGGCGCCTCAAGCCGGTTCTCTTTGCCGGCTTGTCCCGGCCCGCCGGGCAAACGGTCCTAGAGATCGTTCGGCAGGCTGCCCTTGGGCGCGCAGCGCCAGCTCTTCACGTGGTAGTCGGGATGCTCCTCCTGCCACGCCGCGAGCGTGCTCTGCGAGTTGCGCAGGCAGATGAACGTGTTCGGGCTGTCGTAGGAGAGGTTGATCCGCTCCTCGTGACACTTCGCGGGCTGGGCGATCAGGCAGACGGACAGAAGCAGGAACATGCGCGGCCTCGGCTCGGAGGGAGCGCAGCGACTTGGGTCGGACGGGGGTCCTGCGCCTCGGTTCGAGGCAAGGTGGGAGAATCCGGCAGGCCGGCAAGGGCTTTCGTCCAAGATGCCGGCATAGCCGCCGATGACGTCTCTGTGACCGCGGCGGTCAGCGTTTGATGATGCCAGCCGTGCCCAGCCCGCGATTGTGCGCAATGGCAAGTTTCAAGGATTGAAAAAGGCCTCTCGGCAAGTAGCCCCAATGGCATGGGACAGCATCGAGATTGCCGGAAAGCGGGCGATAGGTTGGACGAAGGTCGGGGCCGGGCCAGACGAATACGTTCATCTCGGTTGCGGAAATGAAGGAAGCCCCGTCATCGAGACCGAGATGGCGCTTGACGGCCGCCGGAATTTCCACGGCCTCGTGCCTTGCGGCCGGGGCGGAATGGCTTACCGGTGCGACGTAGATGACCCGCGAGGGGCCCAGGTCGCGGCGTGCCAGGACGACCACGACGGGACGATCTTTACGGCCTTCACGCAGGCCCGCTTCGAATTCACGCTTCCAAAGGTAAGCGTAACAGAGAACGAGACCGGGACGCGGATCCTCGGGAAGCGTCACGCTCCAGGCTTCGGGTTCGTCGCATCCCCCGCCTCGTCGAGATCCGAGATCTCGTAGGCGTGCTCTTCGGGAACATCGGATGCCAGGATCAAAGCCATCTCGGCATCCGACAGGTCACCGATGGCGACCGCCTTGCGGTAGCAGGACCACAGCTCATGGAACGTTTCGGCGGAGACGAGATAGGCCGTCTCCCGCCCATGCTCAGTGATCTGCACCGGCTCCGTCCGAGAACGGTCGTGCCAGAGATCGAAATTCTTCCGCGCTTCGGACGCCGTCACCGTCGCCGTCATGAACGCCTCCGTTTCCCTTGACTGTACGGGAGACATTGGCGTGCACAAGGTCGGAGGCCGAGGCCTCCGCCCTCAGGCAGCCGGCACGAACAGCTCGCCCTTGCCGAGCGTCGCGAGGTCGCCCGAGTAGCGCCGCAGGGTGCCGCCGAGCAGGCCGGCCTGCGCCGCGCCGAGGCGCTTGAGGCTCTGCGCCAGCAGCCGGACGAAGACCAGATCCGGCGTGCCGGTCTCGACGAAGGTCGGCAGCAGCGCGCCGTGGCTGCCGGCGATCAGCGTGCCGCGGCGCATGCCGTAGCCCGGATGGTCGCCGAGCGCGCCGGAGACGACGATGGTGCCCGCGATCATGCGCGAGCCGGCGTAGGCGCCCGCCGAGCCCGCCAGGATCAGGCCCTTGCGCATGCGGTCGCCGAGACCGTCGCCGGCCGCGCCCTCGATGACGAGGGTCGCGCCGTCGAGCCCGGCCTTGGCGGCGTAGACCGCGCCGCCGGCGTGGTCGCCGGCATCGCCTCGAATCGTGATGGTGCCGCCGGTGGCGCCGGTGGCGGCATAGGGGCCGGCGGAGCCCGTCACCGTCAGCGTGCCCGCCGCCATGCCCTCGCCGAGGCGCTGGCCGACATCGCCCTCGACCCGGATCGATCCTTGCGACAGCGCCGCGCCGACCCGGTCGAGCCGGGACGAGCCGCCCTCGATCACGAGGCTGTCGGAGCCGTCGAGGCGGATCTCGAACGCGTCGCCGAGCGTCAGTCCGCGGCGGCTGGTGCCGATGGCGAGCTTGCCGGCTTCGGCCTCGGACAGCCCGCTCAGGGCCAGCGGGGTGATGTTGAGGAGATCGACCCGCTCCGGCAGATCACCGCGCAGTCTCAGCGTGCTCATCGTGGAGTCCTCATGCGGCGGGTTTCTCCAGCAGGTCGCGCAGGTGGTAGTGGTGCCGGCCGAGATTGCCGCCGTAATTGCCGGCGGTGACGGCGACGAGCCCGTGCTTGGCGCCGATCTCGGTCGCGGCGTGGAGCGCCGCGCGCATCGATTCGGCGACCCCTTGCGAGGTCAGCGCGTCGATGACGATCTCCAGCACCACGCCGCATTCGGGCGGCAGCGCCGAGCCGGCCCGGCCTTTGAGCGTCGGGCAGTAGGCGTCGTTGGTGGAGGCCATCATGCCCTTGGTGCGCCCGCCGACCTTCGAGCCGGAGCGGACGATGCCGCCGGGGAAGGGCAGGATCGCGCCGGGCACCGCCTTGGCGGCCTCGACCGCGATCTCGGCGACCTTCAGCGTCTCGGAATGGACCCGGCCGAGGAACAGGAGGTTGCCGCCGCCGACCGCGCCGTCCACCGCGCGGGTCGAATCCTCGCACAGGAACTCGCCGTCCATGACGGGGATGCGCCAGTAGCGGCGCATCCGCCCCTGCGCGTCGGGCAGGCGCTTGGCGACCGCGAAGCCGTCGCCGAAATAGCGGATCGCGCCGCCGAGCTTGATCTTGTGCGGCCCCTCCACGCCCGCGTAGCAGGCGGTGCCGGGGCAGGTCAGGATGCACTGGCCGACCCGCTTCAGGAGCTGCTCCTTCAGCCCGTTCGGCTCGAAGCCGAACAGCAGGATGCGCACGCCGGGGCGTCCGTCTGGCGTCTCCTCCGGGGAGAGCTCCGCGTCGATGCCGGCCTCGGCGCCGCAGCCGATCACCGAGGTGGCGAATCCCGTCATCACCGTCGCCGCGATCATCGCCCATTTCGGCGTGTCGTTGGTGACGATGATCGCGGTGCCCGCGACGTCGAAGGCCTCGGCGAAGGTGTCCTCGACCTTGATGCCGTTGAGGATGAGGTCAGCCATTCCAGGTCTCGCAGGCCAGCACGGACATGTTCCCCTCTCCCCGCATGCGGGGAGAGGCCTGCATGGACCTCGTCGTCCATGCAGGAAGCGGAGGCGCAGCCGAAGCGGAGGTGAGGGGGCGATTCAGGATGAGGCGCGTCCGGACACCCCCCCTCACCATCGCCCTTCGGGCTTGCCGCGCCGACGACGAGGTCGTCGCGGCCCTCTCCCCGCGGGCGGGGAGAGGGGAAAACGCGGTCACGCCCGGCATGCCACGTCCTCGAAGGTCTGCGCTTCGGGGAACGCCGCGTCCGGCACCGCGAAGGTGTCGAGCCCGGCGCCGAAGCGGTCCTGCAGGTAGCTCTCGGCCCGCTTCTCCATGCCGGCATCGGCCTCGACGTCGAGCGAGAGCGTTTTTCCGGAGAACCACGCCACGACCTCGCCGTCCTCGACGATCGGCCGGCCGTCCTTCAGCACCAGCTTGGCCCGCGCGAACATCGCCGTGCGGTCCTTGTCGTCGCGGTAGATCGCGACGTCGGCCTTGGCACCCTCGCGCAGGTGGCCGCGGTCGGTCAGCCCCAAAAGCTTGGCCGGGCCGGAGCGGGTGAGCTGGGCGATCTCGCTGAACGTGTACTCGCGCTCGATCTTCGGCAGGCCGGAGCGCTCGCCGACCACCGCCGGCAGCGTCGCGATCTCTTTCGCCCGCTCCTCGGCATCCATCAGCAGGTGGATGATGCGCGGATACTCGGTGAAGACGCCGCCATTGGGGTGGTCGGTCGTCAGGATGGTGCGCTCGGGATTGGACGACAGGAGCATCAGCTCCAGGCCGATCGCCCATTGCAGCGACGAGACCGGTCCCCGCGGCCGGTAGAGGAACGGCACCACGCCGCCGCCCTCTGCGTCGCCGGCCGAGAGCGCCCACTTCTTCGGCTTGGCGCCCTTGCGGCCGCCGAACTGGCGCAGGATGTCGAGCGAGATCGTCACCGTCTGGCCGAACACCACCTGACCGACGTCGTAGGTCGCGTTGGGATGGGCCTCCATCGCCGCGTTGATCCGCTCGGCCGCCGAGCGGAAGCCGCCGGTCATCGGGTTCTCGGGGTCGGCGACGCCGTAGGCGTAGAACTGGGCGTGGGCGAAGTGGATGCGCCGGCCCTCCGCCGCCTCCAGCGTCGCCACGAGGGAGTCGTCGGCGCCGGGGAGCCCCAGATTGTTGCAGTGGACGTGCAGCGGGTGCGGCACGCCGATCTCCTCCACCGCGTCGAGGAGCGCCGACATGATCGTGCGCGTCGAGAGCCCGTAGCAGGGGATCTCGTCGTCGAGGCTGAGCTTCAGCACGCCGTCCTTGAAGGCCGAGGCGCCGCCCGCGTTGATGCACTTGACGCCCAGCCCCCGCGAATGGGCCAGCGTCTGCTGCACGAGGTCGCGCACCGCCTGCTTGCCCTCGCCGTCGCGCAGGAGGTGGAGCAGGTGGTCGTCGTTGCCGAGCACGGCCAGCCCGCCGCGGTCGAGCAGCGGGATGTCGGCGAGTTCGAGATGGGTCGCGAGCGCGTTCGAGGGCGGCAGGGCCGGTTCGACCGCGGTGGTGTAGCCCATCCGCGCGTAGTTGGCGCCGATCCAGCTGCCCGAGCCGCCGGCATGGGCGAAGGGGTGGCCGTTGGGCGCGGATTCGCTGACGTAGAGGTCGGGCAGGAGCAGGCGGCTCATCACCACGTTGCCGCCGGCGATGTGCGAGTGGACCTCGACGCCGCCGGCCATCACCACGCAGCCGGTGGCGTCGATGGTCTGATCGGGGGCGCGCTCGGAGGGGGCGACGACGCGGCCGTCCTCGATCCAGACGTCGCCGACGCTGTCGCGCCCGACCGTGGGATCGATCACCCGTCCGCCGTGGATACGGGTCAGCATGAGACACCCTTCTCGATGAGGCGGTCGCGGATGCGGGCGAGCACGCCGGCCGCCGTCTCCGTCTCCGCCTGAGCCCTCGGCTCGGCATAGGCGATGACGCCGCGCCGCTCGTTCCACAGCGCGCCGCCGACGCTCTGGCCCGGCACGCCGACGGTGATGACGATGTCCGCGGTCTCGCCCGCGGCCTCGGGCGAGCCCTCGCCGACGATGGCGACCGTGGGCAGGCTTCCGAGCCAGGCCGGGCGCGGGGCGGGGAGCGAGGCGAGCCACAGGGCGGCGTCGGCCTCGCCCGCCGCGATCTGCCGGGCGCTGTCGAAGCGCCACGGATCGTGCTCGGGCTGATGGCGGCCGAAGCCGACCCGGGGCGCCTGCCCCGTGGTCCAGGCGGAGAGCTGCACGGCGGCACGGCCCTGGAACGGGTCGGCCAGTGTCAGCGCGAAGAAGCGGGTGGATTCGTTGAGGTCGCGGATCAGGCCCTGGAGCATCTCGACGCCGAGCTCGCCCACCTCCTCCGGATCGTAGATCACGACGCCGTACTGCGCGGAAAACAGGCGCCGGGCGAGGTCGGTGAAGGCCTCTTCGCCGGCGAGATGGCCCTTGGCGAAGGCGCGCAGGTGGCCCAGCGAGATCGCGAGGCCGCCGGCATCGGCGGTGTAGGCGACGTGGCGGATCGCGCCGTTCTGCGGACCGCCGAGCGAGAGCAGGGCGCGCTCGCTGCCCGCCGCGCGTCCGCGGCTCGGGGGCGCGGCGGCGATCGCGCCGACCAGGTCGCCGTCCCAGGGGCGGTTGCCGAGGATCAGCACGACGTCGGCCCGGCCGATGGTCTCGGCCCGCGTCGTGCTCATGATGCCGCCCGCGCTGAGCGCGCCGAGTTCGGCGTAGAGGCTCGGGCCGGAGACGGGATCGAGCGAGGCGCCGAGCGTTTCGGCCAGCCGGTAGGCGGCGCGGAGCGCCGCGACTTCGGCGCTCAGGCCCGCCAGCACCGGCACGCGCGCCGCGGCCAGCAGGTCGGCCGCGGCTTCGACCGCCGCGTCCACATCCGCCGCGCCTCCCTTCACCCAGGCTGCCATGCTTCCTCACCGTCGTTTCTTCGGGCATCCCCGCGTCGAGGCGGGGCGAAAGACGGTCATGTCCGAAGGGCGTCGGAACGACGCCCCTGGTGGAGCTTCAGGCGTCTCGAAATCCCGGCTCGGGTTCGACAACGGCGGCTCGGACCGGCTCCGCGAAAGGGAGCGGGCTGGTTTTGCCTTCCCGAACCGAAGCCTGCAAGCCCCCGGCGAAGTTTGGGCCAAGGATTTCGGTCGTCGGCCCGGAAACCGAGCCGTCAGTCCGGGTCCGCCTGCGGCGTTCCGGCGATAACGGAATCCGTGAGACGGATGGGCCTCCGACACGCCGACCATGCTAACCCGGGCTCGACGCCCCGAGATGGCTCCGGCGAGGTTGTCGCCGGCGCCGCAGCATGGGAGAAGCCGGCCGCATCGTCCGGCGCGTGTGCGCCGGCCGGGCCGGCAGCTTTTGCGGGAGGAAACGAGACGGTGGCCGAGGTCCCGGACCAGACGGGTGAGAGCGCCCCCCGCTCCACCGGCAGCGCCGTGAACGCCGTGCGGGTCCGCGCGCCCGCGCGCCTGCATTTCGGCTTCCTCGATCTCAACGGCGGCCTCGGGCGCCGCTTCGGCAGCATCGGGCTCGCCCTCGACGCCCCGGCGGTGCAACTCGTGGCGCGGCCTGCGAAGCGCGTCTCCGCCAGCGGCCCGGAGGCCGAGCGGGTCCGCGCCAATCTGCTCGCCGCATCCTCCTATCTCGACGTGCCGGACACCGTGGCGGTGGAGGTCGAGGAGGCGATTCCCCCTCATGCCGGCTTCGGCTCGGGCACGCAGGTCGCCCTGGCGGTGGCCGCCGCCGTGGCCCGCCTCAACCGGCGCCCGTTCCTGCCGGCCGACTTCGCCGACGTGCTCGACCGCGGCAACCGCTCCGGCGTCGGGCTCGCCGCCTTCACCGAGGGCGGCCTGATCGTCGATGGCGGGCGCGACGAGTCCGGTGCGCCGCCGCCGGTCATCGCCCGGCTGCCCTATCCGGAGGATTGGCGCGTCGTGCTGATGATCGACGAGGGCATGACCGGCGTGCACGGCTCCCGCGAGACGGAGGCCTTCCGCGATCTGCCGCTGTTCGATGCGGGCGAGGCCGCCGAGATCTGCCGGATCGTGCTGATGCAGGTGCTGCCGGCCGCCGCCACCGCCGAGCCCGACGGCTTCGGAGCCGGTATCACCGCGATCCAGAAGCGGATCGGCGACCATTTCGCGCCCCATCAGGGCGGCCGCTTCGCCAGCCCGGCGGTGGCCGAGGCCCTCGCCGCCGTCGCGGCCGCCGGCGTGCCCGGCTACGGCCAGAGTTCCTGGGGGCCGACCGGCTTCGCGCTGATGCCCTCGCAGAAGGACGCAGAGGCGCTGGTCGCGCGGCTGGCGCGGCCCGGCCGCCTGCGCTTCGTCATCGCCCGCGGGCGCAACGTCGGCGCCTCGGTGACCGAAGTTTAGGGCTTTTTCTTTTTCCCGCTTCAAAGAAACCTGCGCTTGACCGGCGCCGGCCGTTCCGGTTTTGCACCTGAAGCGCTCCGCCAAGGGCGCGGTCACGAGAGGACGAACACCATGGCCCGCTCGATCCTGCACATGCTGACGCCGCTCAAGCACATGAGCCCGTTCGACGTGAACATGGCGATCGATGCCGGTTTCGAGACGCTGATCCCCTATACGGGCGTCGATCTCACCGATGTCGTCTCGCTGACCCAGGACTCGATCTTCTCCCGCGCGCCGCAGGACGGCGTGCGCACCGGTATCTTCATCGGCGGCAAGAACGCCGAGCTCGCCCTCGACATGGTGGACCGGGCGAAGAAGGCCTTCGTGCCGCCCTTCGTGAACCACGTCTTCGCCGACCCGGCCGGCTCCTTCACCACCGGCGCGGCGATGGTCGCCGAGGTGAACCGCGCCCTGAAGGCGCGGTTCTCGACCGATCTCAGGGGCAAGCGCATCGTCATCTTCGGCGGCGCGGGCGTGGTCGCCTACGTCGCCGCGGTGATCGGCGCGCTGGAGGGCGCGCAGACCGTGCTCGTCGGCCATGACGGCGAGGAGCGCGTCTCGAAGATCGCCTTCACCATGAAGTGGCGCTTCGGCATCGAGGTCGGCGCCGTCGACGGCACGGCGCCGGAGGCGCGGCGCGCGGCCATCGCCGATGCCGACGTGATCCTCTCGGCCGGCCCCGCCGGCGTCTCGATCCTGACGGCGGAGGATCTCGAATCCGCGCCGAAGCTGCTGGTGGCCTCCGACGTCAACGCCGTGCCGCCCGCCGGCATCGCCGGCATCGACGTGAACGCCGTCGATGTCCCCTTGCCGGTCGGCCGGGGCGTCGGCATCGGCGCGCTCGCGGTCGGCAACGTGAAGTACCAGACCCAGTGTCGCCTGTTCCGCAAGATGCTGGAGGCGCAGGAGCCGCTCTGCCTCGATTTCCGCGATGCCTACCAGCTCGCCGTCGAGATCGCCGGCTGAGCGCGGCGCTGAGCCTCTCTCGTCCCCGTGAGGGCGGCGCGGTCCTGATCGCCGCCCAGTCCGGCCGGGCGCTGGCGCAGGCGGCGCGGCGGGCGGGCCTGCGCCCGTTCGTGCTCGATCTGTTCGGCGACGAGGACACCCTGGCGCTCGCCGCGCATCACCGGACGCTGCCCGGCCGCTTCGGCGCGGGCGACCGCGACCGGGCCGGCGTGCTGGCGGGGCTCGAGGACCTGTCGGCGCGGGCGGGCGGGGCCCTCGGCGTCGTCCTCGGCAGCGGCTTCGAGGGCGCGCCGGATCTCATCGCGGAGATCGCCGCCCGCCACCGCCTGCTCGGCGCCGGCCCCGAGACGGTCGCCGTCCTCAAGGACCCGTTCCGCTTCGCCGCGCTCTGCGAGCGCCTCGCGATCCCGCACCCGGCGGTCAGTGCCGGCCCAGTGGCCGAGCCCGGCGCGTGGCTGCTCAAGCGGGCGGGCGGCTGCGGCGGCTCGCATATCCGCGCGAGTGCGGCCGGGGCCGCGCCCCCCGGCCACTATCTCCAGGCGCGCCGGCCCGGCCGCGCCGTCGCCCTGAATTTTTTGGCCGATGGATACACCATCGAGCCCCTGGTGTTCACCGAACAGTGGCAGGCGCCCTCGCCGCTGCGGCCGTTCCGCTATGCCGGGGCGCTCGCCCGCGGCCGCGACGAGGCGGGGCCGGTCCCGGCGGCGCTCGCCGCGGCGATCGCGGAGGCGGCTTTGCGCCTGGCGCGGGCGACCGGCCTCGTCGGCCTTGCCAGCGCCGACTGCCTCGTCGATGGCGACGCGTGGTGGCTCCTGGAGATCAATCCGCGCCCCGGCGCGACCCTCGACGTGCTCGACCGCCGCCCGACCCCGCTGCTGATCCAGCATATCGAGGCCGCGCTCGGCCGAATGCCTGCCATCGAGGCAGCACCGACAGATGCGACAGGCGCCGAGATCTGTTACGCGGCCCGGACCTGTGCGGCGGTGCCGCCGCTCGACTGGCCCGATCACGTCCGTGACCGGCCGCGGGCCGGCAGCCTTGTCGCGCGCGACGCACCGTTCTGCACGGTGACGGCCTCCGGGCCGGACGCCGCGGCGGTCAAACAAGACTTGCGGGCGCGGATCGAGAGGGTCCGCGCGCTGCTGGAGGAGACGGAGACCGACCATGAGTTCCAACACGACCGCACCGAGCCTCAACGCCCTGGCCGGGCCGCTGGTCGAGAGCCTCGTCGCTGACGCGGCCAAGCTCCGCCTCGTCGTCGCCCAGGAGAACGGCGCCCGCACCGTCGATGCCGGCGCCAACGCCCGCGGCTCGATCGAGGCCGGCCGGCGCATCGCCGAGATCTGCCTCGGCGGCCTCGGCACGGTGACGATCGCCCCCACCGGCCCGGTCGCCTCCTGGCCCTACTCGATCGTCGTCCACTCCGCCGACCCGGTGCTGGCCTGCCTCGGCTCGCAATATGCCGGCTGGAGCCTCGCCGACGAGGAGGGCGATTCCGGCTTCTTCGCCCTCGGCTCCGGCCCCGGCCGCGCCATCGCCGTGGTGGAGGAGCTCTACAAGGAGCTCGGCTACCGCGACAACGCGGCGGCGACCGCCCTGGTGCTCGAATCCGGCAGCGCCCCGCCGGCCTCCGTCGTCGCCAAGGTGGCGTCCGCCACCGGCCTCGCGCCGGAGAACGTGACCTTCATCTACGCCCCGACCCAGAGCCTCGCCGGCGCGACCCAGGTCGTCGCCCGCGTGCTGGAGGTGGCGCTGCACAAGGCCCACACCGTCGGCTTCGACCTGCACAAGATCCTCGACGGCATCGGCTCGGCCCCGCTCTCGCCGCAGCATCCGGACTTCATCCAGGCGATGGGCCGCACCAACGACGCCATCATCTACGGCGGCCGGGTGCAGCTCTTCGTCGATGCCGACGACGCGGATGCCAAGCAGCTCGCCGAGCAGCTCCCCTCCACCACCTCGGCCGACCACGGCGCGCCCTTCGCCGAGATCTTCGCCCGGGTGAACGGCGACTTCTACAAGATCGACGGCGCGCTGTTCTCGCCCGCCGAGGCGATCGTCACCTCGGTCAAGACCGGCAAGTCTTTTCGCGGCGGCCGGCTCGAGCCGCAGCTCGTGGACGCCTCGTTCGCGTAAGGCGGAAAAAACCCTCCCCCCAACGGATCTCGGGCCTGCCCGAGATCCGCAAGCGTCTGCCCAAGTCGGGCAGGCCCGACTTGGGTGGGGGGAGGGTGGCTCCTGCGTCAGCGG